>DATJSH010000157.1:0-9569 GCA_035504235.1 Allostellaceae bacterium
CAAACGGCTTTGGGCGCGGCGACCTGCAGGTCGCCGCGCCCAAAGCCGTTTGAGATGAACCCAGAAACGAGAAGCGCGACAACGCGCCAGGCGTCTAGCCCTTCACCCCGCCCATGGTCAGCCCAGCGGTCATCTTGCCGCGGAATAGGTAATAAATGATCACGGGTGGGATTGCGTAGACGACCGCCGTCGCCATCATGTAGTTCCAGGGAGACTCGTCGCTGTTGAGGAACTGCGCCAGCGCCACCGGCACGGTCATGCTGCGTTTGTTGGACAGCAGCAGGAACTGATAGAGGTATTCGTTCCAGGCGAGGAGGAGCGCGTAGGTGCCGACCGCCACCAGGGCCGGCGCCATCAACGGCAGATAGATGCGGAAATAGACCTGGATCGGCGAGGCGCCATCGATCCGCGCTGCCTCGTCGAGCTCGAACGGAATGCTGCGCCCATACTGCTGGAAGATGAAGATCGCGTACGGGGTGGCGAAGGTCACCTCGACTGCGATGATCGACCAGACATTATTGCCCAGGCCGTAGCTTTGCATGATCCGGTAGAACGGGATCGCCAGGAACGACGCCGGGACGAGATAGGTCATCAGCGCCGCATTCGTCAGCAGCCAACCATGGCGGATGCGCATCCGGCCGATCGAATAGCTGACCATCGAGCCGATACCCAGCGTCAGGAACACCGTCCAGAAGCCGATATAGATGCTGTTGGCGTATTGGTGCCAGAAGTACTCCAGATACCAATAGCCCTCGGTCAGGACGATCCAATAGCTCGCGGCGGATGGATCGGCCGGCCAGATATTGGAGCTGAAGACGTCGTTGTGCGACGACAACGACACCTCAACCATGTTGTAGAGCGGCGCGAGCGTCCAAATGATGAGCACCACCGCCACCGCAAGCGCCGCCACCTCGCGCCAAACCCGCCGGCGCTTGTAATTCGGCCGGCGAGCCGGGGCGACCTGTGCCGTGACGGCACTCATAGCTGTACCTCCGAGGTGCGCAGCTTATGCATCAGCGTGACCACCAGCGGGATCATCAGCGGCAGGGCCGACAGCACCGCCGCGACCCCGAGCTCCGGCCGGGCGAGCTCAAAGGCGTCGCGGATGCCGAGTGTCGCCAGCACGTGCGTCGACAGCGCCGGACCACCTCCCGAGATGAAGTAGTCGGTGTTGAAGTCGCCGAGAGTGAAGATCGTCGAGAGCAGCGTGCATACCAGATAAAGGTTGGCGAGCAGCGGCAGGCTCACGTGCATGAAACGCTTGATGCCGGTCGCACCGTCAACTTCGGCCGCCTCATAGAGCTCGGTCGGGATCGCCATCCGGCCGGCAAGCAAAATGACGGTCCAGAAGGGCATGTTCTTCCAGATATAGGAGATGATCACCGAACCGAGCGCCAGCCAGCGCGAGGTGTCGAGCCAGCCGGGCCCGTCAACGTGAAAAACGTCCCATAGCGCGTTGTTGACCAAGCCCCACTGGGTGTTGAGCATCCAGTGGATCGAGATAAAGGTGGGCAGCGCCGGCACCGCCCAGGGCAGCACATAGACCATCAGCAGACCTTTGACCCACCAGCCCTTGCGCATGAAGAATCCGGACAGCAGCAACGCGAAGAACATCTTTACGTTGACGCCGATCACCAGGTACAGAATGGTATTGACCAGCGTCTCCTGGTAGATCGGGTCGTGGACCAGCTCAACGTAAAGGCTCGGTTTGTGCCCTAGCCACAATCCATACAGGACGGGGAAAACAACAAAGGCGAGAAATACCGCCACATACGGAATGCAGAAGGCTATCGCCCACGCATACTCCGAGCCCTGCAAGCTGCCGCGCAAGCTGCGCAGGCGAGAGCGCCGCCCCAGTGCGGGGCGGCCGGCCTCGATGACCGATACTGATGCCATGTGCGCCTCTTCGCTTAGCTCTGGACGATCGGGTATTTGGCGAGGATCGCGTCGATCTTCTTGAACGCCGTTTCGGTCGCCGCCTCCGGCGTCGCGCCGTTGCGAATGACGTCCGCCTCGGCCGCGCCCCAGACCTGCTGCGCGTTGACCTCAGCCCAACCCGGATTGAAAACCATGTAATTCGGTACCGTCGGGTCCAGCAACGTCTCGGTCGTGTAGGGCTTGCGGTGCGGGTCGTCGAGCCACCAACTATCGCTCTTAACGCTGGAGGGGTACGGCGGCAACCAGCGGCCCAGTCCGTTCTTCAGATATTCGTTTACGACCTTGGGCTGGATCAGGAACTTCATGAACTCCTTGGCGACAGTGACGTTCTTGGCGCCCTTCGGGATGAAGGCGCCGCCGACCCCAAGTTGAGCGGGCATCGCCTTGCCGTCATTGCCGAGCGTTAGGCCCATTGTCGTAACCGTGTCGCGCTCCGCCTGATCCTTGATCGCCACTTCGGTCGAAATCGTTCCGTCGAAATCGACAACGAACAATTTCGAATGAAACGCGTTGTTGTCGTCCGCATCGTTCCAGCTCAGCGCACCCGACGGGATAAACCCGCCTTTGTATGCGTCAGTTATGTATTTCAATGATTTGGCAACCGCCTCCTTGATTTTCGGGTCGTCAAGATGCGGCTTGCCGTCCTTCGTGACGATGTCGTTGCCGCCATTGGCGATGAGGAACTGGCAGAACATGTTGTTGCCATCGGCCGGGCCGGTCGTCGTGCATTGCAGCCCCATGGCGTAGATGTTGCGCGTGGTCTCGCGCAGCTTCGCCTGCATCGGCTTAAAGAAGTCCCAGAATGCATCCCAAGTCTTCGGCGCATCGGCCAGCTTGTAACCGGCCTTCTCGACCAGCGGCGTCCAGATATGAAGCGGCACGGTCGCGGACTTGAACGGGATCATGTAGGCGCCGCGTTTCTTGGTCGTGTTGTTGTAGTACTGCGTGGCGAGCCAAATCGTCGGATGGTAGAGGTCCTTTTGCGACTCGATGACGTCGCTTGCCTCGACGATCTTGTCGTCCCAGGCGTTCTGCGGGACAAAAATCTGGTCGTTGATATCGTGCGAAATCAGATCTGGAACATCGCCGCTGGTCAGCGCCGACACGATCTTCTGCTGCAGCGGCGCGAATGGCACGATGCTGTAGTCGATCGTGTTGCCGCTCTGCTTCTGATAGTCGTCCACCACCTTGCGGAAGGCGGCGTCTTCCTCAGGCACGAAACCTTGGGTCCACCAGACGGTCGCGGTCGAGGTGGCCGCGTTGGCGATGAACGGCCGCGCGAGCGTTCCTGCAGCGGCAACTGCCAGCGAATTGCGCAAAACCGACCGTCTGGTGATTATTGTCATTCCTGTTTCCTTCCCTACTCGGCAGCAACGATGACGCCTCCGGCCGCTTCTCGTCGCAGCTCAAGTGGCGGAATATACGGCGAGGATTCTATCTGCTCAATCGTTATTGCATTACAGAGTTGCAATGATATCAAGCAAGCGGATGTTCGCGGCTGCGCGATTGGACGCACGTGTTTCCGCTGAAGCATGAGCGAAATCGCACGGTAGCGTGGAGGCTTGCCAGCGGCGTTCGATCGTGGCTTTCACGTCGTCTCGATCGGGTATCTCGCAAAAATCTGCTCAACCCATTTGAACGCTTTCTCGGCGGACTCTCGCGGCGTCATTCCATTCTTCATGACATCGGCCCAGGCGGCGCCAAAGACGTGTTGGTTGCGCACCTCGGCCCAGGCCGGGTTGAAGACAAACCAGTCGGGCGAGGTCGGCCCCAATATATTCTGCTCGACATAGGCCTTGCGGTGCGGGTCGGCGAACCACCAAGGGTCATTCTTCACAATTTCTGGGTAAGCCGGGATGTTTCGGCCGAGCCCGATCTTCATGTAGTCGTTCGTGACCTGCGGCTGGATCAGATATTTGAGGAAATCCTTGGCGACTTCGACGTTCTTGGCGCCCTTTGGGATCATCCCGCCGAGATGGGTCACCTGGCTTGTCACCGGCTTGCCGTCATTGCTGAGCGGTAGACCCTGAACGACAATGTCGTCGTAATCCTGTTTGTTGTTAATGATGGCGACCTCGGTCGAGATCGTGCCATCGAGGTCCATGACGATCGTCTTGGCGTGAAAGGCGTTGTTGTCGTCGGCGTCGTTCCAGTTGATCGCGCTCGACGGCACGAAGCCTTCCTTGTAGGCGGTCGTCGGAAATTCGATCGCCTTGATCGCCGCCTCTTTGACCTGCGGATCGTCGAGATGGAGCTTGCCGTCAGGGGTAATGATCTTGCCCCCGCCGTAGGCGATCAGGAAATAGTTGAAGACGTTGTTCGGGTCGTTGCCCTGCGCCGTCACCTGGAAGCCGAGGCCGTAGACATTGCGCATGCCCTGCTCGCGTAGCTTCTTCTGCACCTCCTTGAAAAAGCTGTAGTAAGCGTCCCAGGTCTGGGGGATGTCCTCGATCTTGAAACCGGCCTTTTCGACCAGCGGCCGCCAGATATGGTTGGGCAGCGAGGCCTGCACATAAGGCGCCATGTAGTAGCTGCGTTTCTTGGTGACGCTGTTGTACGACAACGCCGACTGCAGCGCGCTCGCGGTAAGTTTGTCCTTTTGCGTGGCGACGACATCGCTGACGTCGACGAGCTTGTCGCTCCATGCCCAAACCGCGTTCATCTCGGCTGGGCTGTTCTGAATCAGATCAGGGACGACACCGGCGGTGATCGCCGAGACTGTCTTCTCGCGCATCGCCGCGTAGGGGCTGATCGTGTCGTCGATCGTGTTGCCGCTGGCCTTTTCGTAATCGTCGACGATCTTCTTGAAGGCAACATCTTCCTCGTGGGCGAAGCCCTGGATCCACCAGACTTCCGCGGTCTTGGCCTCGGCGTGGGCAACGAACGGGCGAGACAGAGCACCGATCGCGGCGACCGCCGCGGAGCTGCGCAAAACCGACCGACGAGTCACTGGCATTGCGGGTTCCTCCCAAGGTACGGCCCGGTTTACCGGGACTTCTGTAATTCCCTTGTAAGGAGAAACCCGTTGCGGCGGGCGAGTCAATCCCTGCCCGCAACATCGCGTACAAACCTCCGTGAGGCGATCAGGTCGTGGCGATCGGGTATTTCGCGAAGATCGCCTCGGCCTGCTTGAACGCCTTGTCGGCCGCCGCCTCGGGCGTCATCCCGTTCTGGATGATGTCGGCCCAGGCGATCGGCCAAACATGGGTGTTCTGGACTTCGGCGTAAGCAGGGTTGTAAGCCCAATAGGCCGGGATCGTCTCGTCCAGTACTCCTTGCGTGGTGTAGGCCTTACGATGCGGGTCGGCGAACCACCACGAATCGTTTTTGACGATCGACGGCATCACCGGGATGTTCCGACCGAGTCCGACCTTGAGATACTCATTGTTGACCTTGGGCTGGATGAAGTACTTGAGGAATTCCTTGGCAACATCGACGTTCTTCGCGCCCTTGGGCACGATGGTATTGACGACGGTCAACTGACTGGGGAATGGCTTGCCATCACTGCCGAGGGGCATCCCCATAGTCACGATGTCGTCGTAATCTTGCTTGTTCTTGAACAGCGCCACCTCAGTCGAGATCGTCCCATCGATATCCGCGACGATCAGCTTGGAATGGAAGGCGTTGTTGTCGTCGGCATCATTCCAATTGAGCGCTGCCGAAGGCACATAGCCTTCCTTGAACGCGGTCGTGGGATAGGTCAGCGCCTTGATTACCGCTTGCCTGACCGCCGGGCTCTCGGAGTGCAATTTGCCGTCCTTAGTGACGATATCCTTTCCGCCATAGGCGGCGACAAAATAGTGGAATGTGTTGTTCGGATCGACACCGGCCGTCGTGACCTGCAGGCCGAGACCGTACACGTTGCGTTCGCCCTGAGCGCGCAGCTTTTTCTGCACGCCCTTGAAGAAATCCCAGCGCGCGTCCCAGGTGTTCGGGATGTCGGAGATTTTATGCCCAGTCTTCTCGACCAACGATTTCCAGATGTGGAACGGCAGCACCGCGCCGGTGTAGGGGACACCGTAAAAAGCCCGCTTCTTTGCAACGCTGTTGTAGGCGTTCGCCGAGTTCAACGCGGTCTCGCTGTACTCGTGCTTCTGCGTCTCGACGACGTCGCTAAGGTCGACGAGCTTGTCCTGGTAGGCGTAGATCGCCACGATCTCGGCCGGGTTGGCGATTGTCAGGTCAGGCACCTCACCGCTGGTGATTGCGGAAATCACCTTCTGGCGATGCGGCGCAAACGGGACGATGCTGTAGTCGAGCGTATTGCCGCTTTGCTTCTCGTAGTCGGCAAAAATCTGCTTGATCGAGACGTCCTCTTCCTCGGCGAAGCCCTGCACCCACCAGACGACGGCGGTCTTGGCCTCGGCATTGGCGATATGGGGGCGCCCGAGAGCGCTCAGCGATACGAAGGCCGCGCCGCTGCGCAGCACCGACCGGCGAGTCAGCCGCATGACATGTCTCCTCTCCCTGTTCAAATCCGGCGTTTCCGCCGGCCAGCCTTTGATTGCTTGTTTGGCTGCGGGAAAGCAGAGACCCGTTGGACGGGACGCGTCAATGCAGCCCCGTCCCGCTTTTGAGCGACATCCAAAGCATTCGCTCAATTTAATGATCTGTGATGGGTGCGGTCTTAGCCCTTGACCGCGCCCATCGTCAGCCCAGCGGCCATATAGCGGCGCAGCGCGTAGAAAATGGCGATCGGCGGCAGCGAGTAGATGATCGCCAGCGCCATCATGTAATTCCATGGCGCCTCGTCGGCGTCGAAAAATTGTTCGATCGCCACCGCCACGGTCCAATGCCGCTCCGAGCTCAGTAGCAAATACTGAAAGAGGTACTCGCCCCAGGCGAGCAGCAGCGCGAACGTCCCAACCGCCGCCAGCGCCGGCGCCATCAGCGGCAGATAGACGTGGCGGTAGACCTGTAGCGGCGAGGCGCCGTCGATCTGCGCCGCCTCGTCGAGCTCGCGCGGAATGATCGTCGCGTATTGCTGCAGCACCAGCACCGCGAACGGCGCGGCGAACATGATTTCGACCGCGATCACCGCCCAAAGGCTGTCTGTCATGCCGTAGCGCAGCGCGACGCGCTGAAACGGGATCGCCAACAAAGCGGCCGGGACGATATAGGTCAGCAATGCGGCGTTGATCAGCCAGCGCGCCTTGACGAGCCGCATCCGTCCCACCGCGAAGCTCGCCAGCGAGGCGACAAGAACGGTCAGCGCCATCGTCGCCAGACCGACGTAAAAGCTGTTGGCGAATTGCTGCCAGAAGTGGTCGAGGTACCAATAGTCCTGGGTCAACACGGCCTTGAAGCTGTCGAGCGACGGCTCGGGCGGATAGATCAGCCAGGCAAACTCGGTCTCGCCCTCGTCGGGGTCGAGCGCGATCAGCAACATGTTGTAAACGGGCATCAGCGTCCATACGAGCAGCCCGAGCCCGAACACCACCGAGGCCGCCTCAACGATGAAAGTCCGCCGCCGGCGGCGGCGCCGACCCGGGTTCCCCACGATCGCCGAGGCGCTCACAGCTGCACCTCGCGCCTCTCGATCCGACGGATCAGCATGATCACCACCGGGATCAGCACCGGCAACGCCGACAGCGCGGCCGCGACACCGCGCCCCGGCTGGCTGACATCGAACGCGTAATGCACGCTCAGCATCGCCAGCACCTGGCTCTCGAGCGACGGCGACCCACCGGCCACCAAGTCGGCAGCGGTGAAATCGCCGATCACCCAGATCGCGCACAGCGCTGTGCAGATCAGATAGAGATTGGTCAGCAACGGTACGGTCACGTGGATAAAGCGGCGATACCCGGTCGCGCCATCGACACTCGCCGCCTCGTAGAGCTCCAGCGGCACCGCCAGCCGGCCGGCATAAAAGATCAACACCCAGAACGGCAGCCACTTCCAGATATAGGCGACCGCATCGCACCCGAGCGACAGCCAGCGGTTGCCGAACCATTCCGGCCCGTCAATGCCGAACAAGGCCGAAAGCAGGCTGTTGAGAAACCCGTACTCGCCCAGCAGCATCCAGTGGAACGACACATAGGCCGGCAGTGCCGGCAACGCCCAGGGTAAGAGGCACACCGCCAACAGCGCCCTGATCCATCGCCGCCGCCGCGCGAAGAACCCCGACAGCAGAAATGCCGAGAACATCATCACGTTGGTGCCTAAACCCGCGAAGAGCGCGGTGTTCACGGCCGCCTCGACATAGTGCCGGTCGTCCAGCAGGTCGCGGTAGAGCGCCGGATCGTGCCCCATCCACAGCCCATAGGCGATCGGATAGAGCGCAAAAGCGACAAAGACGAACGCGTAAGGCACGACAAACGCGATCGCCCAGGCGAGTTCCGAGCCGTGCAGATGCGGATGCCATCGCGGCGGACGCCAGCGGCCGAGCGCCGCCGACCGCGTCGCGAAGAGCTGCGTGCTGCTCATCGCATAATCATCGCGGCTTTGCCGCGTCGGGGCAATCCGGCGATCGAGCGCGACCGGCGGTACAGGCGGCTGGCCGTCTGTTAAAATTGCTGACTCCGGCGTAAGATGACCTCCGGACCCGATCGGAGCATGCACATGCCCGTCACCTTCGAGATCTTCACCGACTACGTCTGACCCTGGTGCTATTTAAGTACCGTGCGTATCGAAAAGCTCAGGCAGACTTACGACATCGAGCCGGTGCTCGTGCATTTCCCGCTGCATCCCGACACGCCCCAGGAAGGGCGCGAGATGGCGGATTGGTATAAGCAGCGCGGGCGCGACCCCGAGCAGATGCACCGCGAGATGAAAGAGCGCATGGACGCCGAGGGTCTGCCTTACGGCAAGCGGACGCACAGCTACAACAGCCGGCTGGCGCAGGAGCTCGGCAAATGGGCTGACACCCAGCCGGGCGGCGGCGACGCCTATCACGACGCGGCGTATCGCGCCTATTTTGTCGATTGCCGCAATATCGGCGACCCCGCGGTGCTGCTCGACATTGTCGAGAAGGTCGGGCTCGACCCGGTCGAGGCGAAGAAGGTGCTGGACGAGCGCCGCTTCAAGGACGCGGTCGACGCCGATTGGCAGAAATCGGCGAATTACGGGGTTACCGGCGTGCCGACCTTTGTCGCCGCGCGCTATGGCGTCGTCGGCGCCCAGCCCTACGAGGTGCTGGCGCAGCTCGTCGAAAAGGCGGGCGCCGCTAAGCGGGGTTAGGTGGTTGCGGCCGCCGTGCGGCCAGTGCGGCAACGACACCGAGGACGCCGAGCGCAGCGAACACGGTGAGTGACAGCTGATAGCTGCCGGTCCCGTCACGCAGCACACCCGAGATCATTGGCCCCACCGCCTGGGCGATGACCTGCGCCGATAGCGCCACGCCGCGGATCGCGCCAAAGCTGGCGCGGCCGAAATAATCGGCCCAGGCAATCGGTAAGAGGGTCAGGATGCCGCCAACCCCAAACCCGAACAGCCCGGCCGCGAGATACGCCTCCGCCGGCGAGGCGATCGCCTTCATCAACAACGGGCTCACGGTCAGAAGGATTCCGGCCGCCGCCATGGGATAGCGGATCGGGAGGCGGCGCGGGAGAAACCCGCAGACCAGGGTCGCGACCGCGGACATCAGCGAATAGGTGCTGACGATGGTCGCGACGATGGCCGGAGCAATGCCG
>DATJSH010000158.1:0-34849 GCA_035504235.1 Allostellaceae bacterium
CCGCAGGCGCCGAAAACGATCTTCAGCGTGCCGATAACACCGGCACAGCCGCCGATCGCCAGCATCCACCCGAGCGCCAGCCGGCGCGGCCCGGCGGCGAAGAGGAAAATCAGGACCAACAGCGCCAGCGGCGCCGTCACCGCGCTGTCGCCGAAATCGGTGATGAAATTCCAGACCGTGGACAAGATCAGGCGGCGGGTTTTTGGACCATCGGCTCTGACATTATCGCCTCGACGGCCGCGAGATTGGCCACGAGATGCGCCTCGTCGAGCATCGAGCACAGCACGACGGCAACGCTGGGCGCTGCCAGCGCCTGCGCCAGCATCATCGGATAGGCGTCGCCATGGGCGGCGAGCCGCCTGGCGACCCGGGCGCCACCGGCAAACGGGCTGTGGCAGATAAAGCGGCGGGCGCCGGCCGGCAGTCGCTCGGCGTTGCGCGCGGTGACGCTGTTGGGGAACTGGTAGAGCAGCGTATCGCCCCACACCGCGTTCATCGCCCTGACCGTGTCGATATCGCTCGCGACGCCATAGGCGCGAATTTTCCCGCAAGCGATCTGGGCGTCGAGAAAATCCTTGAGCTCGCCGGTCAAATCCTCCGCCGCGCAATCGTGCAGGAACCAGATGTCGAGATAATCGGTCTTGAGCGCCGCGAGGCTCTGATCGAGCGCCGCCTGCGCCGCGGGGAGCGAGAAGCGGTCGGCCGCCTGCGCCGCGCCGCCCGCCAGCGAGCGCAGCACCGCGCGCGCGCCAGGCACCCGGGCGGCAAGCTGCTGCGCGATCGGCTTCAGCGCCTTCAACGCGCCCGCCGCGCGCGGGGCGGAAAGACCGAACTTGCTGGCGATCACCACCTTGTCGCGCCGCCCCTTCAGGGCTTCGCCGACCAGCGCCTCGGCCTCGCCATAACCGTACAGCCGGGCGACATCGAAATGCGTGATCCCGCCGTCAAGCGCGGCGGCGATCGCGCGCAGCGACTGGGCGCGCCCGATACGGCCCATCACACCGCCGCAGCCAAAGCCGAGCCGCGACGACGGCGGCAGGCCGTGAGCAAGGGTTAGGTAATCCATCGGGTCCACACTGTTTTGGTCCCACGGGGGCCAGACGTCCAACCCATGCTTACGCGATGATCCGTCAAGAAATCCCTTCCGCGCCGGGTGTTGGTGTCCCCCTGGGCGACCCGCCGGTGCTGATCGTCGGCGCGGGACCGGCCGGCATCGTCCAGGCGCTCGAATTGCGCCGCCACGGGATCGACGTGACCGTGCTCGCCGGCGGCGGAGACGGGTTCGATCCCGAGTTCCAGGAATTGGCCGACGCCGAGATCGCCGATCCGGCGCGTCACGCGCCGATGCGGATCGCGGTGCGCCGCGCGCTCGGCGGCACGTCGTGGCTGTGGGGCGGACGCTGCGTCCCGTTCGACGAGATCGACTTCGCCGACCGCCCGCATGTCCCGCACGGCGGCTGGCCGCTGGGCCACGACGAGATCCGGCCCTGGTACGATGTCGGCATGCGCTACCTCAACGCCGGCGCGGCGCAGTTTTCCGCACCGTTGGCGCCTGCCGGCGCGATGGCGGAATGCCGCATCGACCGGCTGGAGCGCTGGAGCGAGCGGCGCAATCTGCGCTGGCTGCATGCCGACGCGCTCGAACGCGACCCTGGCCTTAAGATTATGCTCGGCGCGGTGGCGACCGGCCTCGACGTCGATCCCATCACCGGCCATGTCGATGGCGTCAGCGTCTCCCTGCCGTCCGGCCGCCGCACGACGATGCGGGCGCGCGCGGTCGTGCTCGCCTGCGGCGGGCTGGAAACGACGCGGCTCATGCTCGCCGCGCGGCTCGAGCAACCGCGCCTCTTTGGCGGCGAAGCCGGCATGCTCGGCCGCGCCTATATGGCGCATTTCGAGGGGCGCATCGCCGATGTGGTGTTCGGCCCGGCGCTGCCCGCCGACGCATTCGACTTCTTCATCGACGGCAGCGGCCGCTACGCGCGCCGGCGCATCACCATCGACCCAGCGACGCAGCAGCGCTGCGGCCTCCTCAACATGTGCGCGTGGCCCGACAACCCGCTCCTCTCCAACCCGGCGCACAAAAGCGGGATTCTCTCACTCGCCTATCTGAGCCTGGCAACCCCCGGTCTCGGCCGCCTGCTCGAACCCGAGGCGATCCGCCGCAAATATCTCGAACATGGCGTAAAGGATGTTGCCGCGCATCTCGGCAACATCCTCGGCGGCCTGCCCGAGGCCATGCGCGAGGCGGTGAGTTTTCTCTATCGCCGCTATGCCGCGGAACCGCGGCTGCCCGGTTTCTTCCTGCGCAACAAGGCGCGGCGCCATGCGCTGTTCTATCACGCCGAGCAGGCGTCGAATCTGGCCAGCACCGTTACCCTGAGCGATGCGCGCGACCGGCTCGGCATGCCACGGCTCAAGATCGATTTGCGCTACAGCGCCATCGATGTTCGATCGGTCATTGCTGGGCACGAAATTATCGATCGCAACCTGCGCGCGGCGGGATTGGGCCGCCTCGAACATCATTTTCCGGAAGGGGAGCGCGCCGCGCGGATCTGGGACCAGATGACCGATGGCTATCACCAGATCGGCACGATCCGCATGGCGGCCGATCCGGCGAAGGGCGTCGTCGATGCCGATTGCCGCGTCCATGGGACGCCCAATCTCTTTGTCGCCAGCAGCGCCGTCTTTCCCACGTCAAGCCAGGCCAACCCGACGTTGTTGATCACCGCGCTGTCGGCACGCCTTGCGGCGCATGTCGCCCGGCTCGTCCGCGATCTGCCGGAGCCGAGAACCCGTGAAGCGAGGGTGGGCCGCGTCCCCGTTAGACCTTCTTTTACACGTGGGCCGCATGCTTCGCCGGTCACGATGGCCGAGTAAGTCCGGCCGCCAATTTCCGGCGAGGCAGCAAGCGTGTCGAACAACATCGTCATCATCGGCGCCGGCCCCTACGGGCTATCCGTCGCGGCGCATCTGAGCGCCCGCGGCATCGAACACCGCATCTTCGGCCGACCGATGGCGAACTGGCAGCACAAGATGCCGCGCGGCATGCTGCTCAAATCCGAAGGCTTTGCCTCGAACCTGGCGGATCCCGACGACCGGCTCACCCTCGAGGCGTTCTGCGTCGAGCATGGCCTCGCTTACGCACCCGAAGGCGTGCCGGTACCGCGCGAAAGCTTCATCGCCTATGGACAAGTCTTTCAACAGCGCTTCGTGCCCGAGGTCGAGAAGCGTACGGTCGTCGAGGTCCGCCGCTCGGGCAGCGGGTTCACCGTGCGGCTCGACGACGGTGAAGCCGTCGCCGCCGACAAGCTCGTCATCGGCATCGGCATCAGCGATTTCGCCTACCTGCCGCCAGTGTTCGACGACCTGCCGGCCGAATTCCTGAGCCATGTCTCCGCGCATGAAGACATGAGCAGCTTCAACGGCCGCACGGTCGCGGTGATCGGCGCCGGCTCCTCGGCGATCGACATCGCTGCGCTGCTGCACGAGGCCGGCGCCTCGGTGCAGCTGATCTCGCGCCGCGCCGAGCTGCCATTCCACACGCCGCCCGAGCCGTATCGCTCGTGGCGCGACCGTCTCCGCGCGCCGATGACCGGGATCGGCCCCGGCTGGCGCAGCACGTTTTATACCGAAGCGCCGCTGCTGTTTCACAGCCTGCCGGCCGATCTTCGGCTGAGAATCGTCAGCACCTGGCTCGGTCCCGCCGGCGGCTGGTACATGCGCGACCGGATCGTCGGCCACGTCGATTGCCTCCAAGGCTTTGCGCCGCAAGCGGCAGAGATCGCCGGCGACCGGATCAAGCTCGACCTTGCCGGCGCTTATGGCGCGCGGCGGGTTGAGACCGCCGATCATGTCATCGCGGCGACCGGCTACCGCGTCGATGTGCGCAAGATCGGCTTCCTCGACCCTGCCCTGCGCGAGGCGATCGCCACGAATTCGGGCCTGCCGATCCTCAACCGCAATTTCGAGGCGTCAGTCCCAGGGCTTTACATCGTCGGCCCCGCCGCCGCCTACAGCTTCGGACCGATGTTCCGCTTTGTGCTCGGCGCGCGCTACACCGCGCGGCGGCTGGCACGGCATCTTGCCGGCGCCGGCGTGCGCCGCCCGTCGATACAGCGGCCGGTGCTGGCGACGCGATGATGCCGGCGGGCGGTGGCTCCGCCGCGGTCCGTTCGCCGACGAACGGGCTGATGCTCGCCTTTGCGTTCACCCTGCCCTATCACGTGATGCGCACCGCCGCCGCGACGGGAATGCGCGTGCATGTATTGGGCGGCGCCGCCGCTCGCGGCCTCAAGCGGTCGCGCTGCTGCCGCGCCTACCACGAGACCGGCTGCGCCGGCGACCTCGAGACCCTGCTCGCGGAGATCGAGCGGCTGGTGCGCGACCATGCGATCGACATCGTCTTTCCGGGCGACGATGTCTCGACCCGGCTGCTTTCGGCACTCGGCGAACGGCTGTCGGCGCGCGTTATACCGCTGCCGCACATCGCAACCTTCGATCTGTTGAACGACAAGTGGAGCTTTACGCGCTTCTGCCTCGACAACGGTATTCGCGCGCCGCAGGCTTGGCTGTTCGACGACGTCGGAGAGTTCCACGGCACGCTCGAAAGCGGCGTGGTCGCGCTGCCGGTTACGGTGAAACCGACCAACCGGTCGGGCGGGGCCGGCGTGATCCACATCCGCGAACCTCGCGAACTGGTGCGGATCGACAGCATCGACTACCGGCCGATCCTGGTTCAGCACCACATCGTCGGCGAGACGGTCAGCATCACCGCGTTGTGCGAACACGGACGTATTGTCGCCCATGTCGCGCAGCAGCGCGATGCGAGAAATTTTCGCGTGTTTGCCGACCCCGGCCTTCTCGCTGCCGTGGCGCGGCTGATCGAGCTGACGGGCTATCACGGCACAGCCAATTTCGACGCGGTGATTTCCGCGGCCGACGGCCTTGGCTACCTCGTCGAGTGCAACCCGCGCTTCTGGTATTCGATCTATCTGGTCATGATCGCCGGGCTCAATTTCGCCGCGTTGGCGTTCGACCCGCCATCAGCTTCCGGATCGTCCGTCACGCTCGAGAGCGGCGACTTCCGGCTGTCGCTGCGGCGGATCTTGTCGCTACCGTGGCGGGCGAGCGCATTCGAGTGGCGATACCTCCGCTACTGCCTCGGCGACCCGGTCCCCTTCGCGCTGCTGCGCGCGCGCTCCTACGACGACGGCGAGCTTGTCGAGCCCATCGACAGGACGGCCGCCGACGAGCGCTCGCCGTCGCCGAGCGCGCCCCGTTTGGCGCTCGGCTGATGAACACCCACTTCGCACCCGCCGATACCGCGCAGCTTTTTCGCAGCGTCCGCGCCGCACGCGCCTGGGTGCAGGCCGGGATCGCCAAGCCCGATCGCTCGCCCGTCGCCGGCTGCGTGACGATGAAGCCGGGCGCCGGCGGACCGCCGGTTTTCATGATTCCCGGCGCGGCCGGAAGCATCCTGCAGATCGCCCCGCTCGCCTCCGCGTTGACGGTGCCGGCGCCGGTTTATGCGGTCAAGCCGCGCGGGCTGGAGCCTGATGAAGCCCCGTGCGACACACTCGCCGAGATGGCCGAGCACGCGATCGGCGTGATGACCACGGTGCAACCGCAAGGCCCGCTTCTGCTGATCGGCTATTCGGCGGGCGGGCTTGTGGCGCTGGAAGCCGCGCGCCGGCTCGAGGCTGCCGGACGGGAGGTGCCGCTGGTCGTACTGCTCGACACGTATCCGAGCCGCGCGACCTGGCCGTTCGGATGCCATGTCGAAATTCTGGTGCGCCAAGCCTTCCGCGCCCTCGGCACGCTGCGGCGGCTGCCGCTGCGCGAGGTCGTCGACGACGCCGCCCGCCGGCTGCGCAGCCTGCTTTTGTATCTGACATCGAGCGGCTTCAAGGTCATAACCCCGTCGCCGCTCGTCGCCGAAGGCTCGGACCCCCGCTCGCGCCGCGTTCATCGCGCGACATACAATGCCGGCGAGGCCTACCGGCCGCTTCCCTACGGCGGCAGGGTCGTCTTCATCCAGCCCGAATTCGTCCCCAACCTCGAGCCGCGCGAGCCGCGCCGGGTGTGGGGCCAATTCCTTTCCGATCTGACGATTCGCCGCGTGCCGGGATCGCATCTCGCCATGCTCGACGAGTGTGCGGCTTCTGCCGCGGCGGAGATTACGCGCTGTCTCGCCGAGGCGCGACGCTGGTAATCTGCAGCTGTTGGCCGTTTGCAAAAAGGATGGTCGTGACCGGGGTCTACGAGGCGTTGCAGCGGGTGCGGCAGGGCGGCAGTCTCCCGGCATTGTCGGGCGAGCGCCAGGTGCGCCCGTCGAACGAGAAGCTGGCGACCCGGCAGCCGGGTCCAATCGCCATCGAGCTGACGCCGCTGCTCGCGGCGGTGCGCCCGCTGCTCGATGCGGACCGGGGTGCGGTGCTGCATTTCGCCGCCGCCGGCAGCGGGGAAGGCGCTTCGACCATTGCCCGCGAATTCGCGCTGCTCGCGGCGACCACCGGGCGCCGTCGCACGCTGCTGATCGACGCCGTGCGCCACGACCCGCAAACCGCGCGGTTTTTCAATTGCGACACGGCGCACGGACTTGTCGACGGCATCTGGATCGGACATGAGCAGGCCGATCTGCAGCGCCTCGTGCCGGGCACCTCGCTTTCCGTCGCATGCCTCGTCGGCGCGCACGGCAACGCGCCCGCCGACGCCGTAACGCTGAGCGGGCTTTACGAGCAACTGCGCGGCCAGTTCGAGCTCATCGTCGTCGATTGTCCGGCGATGGAAAGCGGCGAGTACTCGACGCTGCTGCCCGAAGAGACCGACGGCATCTTCCTGGTGATCCGCGCCGAAGGCACCCGGCCCGCCGTCATCACCCATGCCAAGACCCTCGTCGAGCAGGCCGGCGGCCGTTTTCTCGGGGCCGTGCTCAATGCGAGGCGCAACTACATTCCGGAATTCCTATACCGGCTGCTGTAGGCGGCAGCGGCGATAGCCGCCAGCCTTATCCCTTATTTAAAGGCTCACCGGCACACTTCCGGGATGACCTCGCAGCTCGGCGTCATCGGCCGCCCGCGATCTCGGCTGACCGCCGTTTTCGCGCGCTATCGCTATGCCACGGCGGCGCTCGACCAGATGGCGCTCAGCGTCTTCGGCTTCGCGCTCAACATCTGCTTGCTGCGCACTCTGTCGGCGACCGATTACGGCATCGTCTCGCTGTGGATGACGATGGGCTTGTTGGCGGTGAGCGTGCAGGGGGCACTGGTCTTGGGGCCGCTCAACATCTATTTGCCGGGCGCGACCGAGCCGGCAGCGGCGCGGCGGCTCGAAGCTGCGCTCGCGACGATGAACTTCGTCGCCGTGCTGACGACGGCGGCGCTTGCCGGCGCGGTCAATTTTTTCGCCGACGCCGGCTGGGCGTCTCACGACGCGCTGACGCTTGTCGCGATCCCGCTCTTTGTCGCGGCCGGCATGTACCGCGAATACTCCCGCAGCACCGCCTTCAGTCGGCGCGACATGGCAATGTTGCTGTGGGTCGACGGCCCGTATCTCGCCGTTACCAGCCTGTGTCTCGGGGCGATGCTGCTGTGGCCGCAGCGCTTCGCCGATCTCGCGACCGCCTTTCTGGCGATGACGATTGGCTGCCTGGTGAGCCAGCTTTGCGTCCGTCTGCGCGGCGCCCATGGCGACGATTGGGCGGGGCGGCGTCTGTTTCATAGGGGCTGGATCGAAAATTATCGGCGGATCAGCGGCGAGGTGGCGTGGTCGCTGGTCGGCGTCATTGCCAACCACGCCGAGAACCGCAGCTATGTCTACGTCGCGACGAGCCTCGTCGGCCTGGCGTCGCTGGCCGCGATCAACGCGATCGGCCTGTTGTTCCGCCCGGTCACCGTGCTGGTCAACGCCTGGGGCCAGTCGGCGCTGCCGCATTTGTCGGATGCGCTGACCAACGGCCGCATCGACGAGTTCGACCAGACAATCGGGCGCGCGCTGTTCGCCGCAGCGGTCGGCAGCGCGGCGATCGGCATGGCGCTGTGGTTCGCCTGGGAGCCGGTGCAGCGCCACCTCTTCGCCGGGAAGTATGCCGATGGCGTCCTGCTGCTGTGGCCGTGGGCGGCCGCATCGGGGGCGAGCGTGCTGCGGTATGTCGGCAGCACCGGCTTGACGGCGGCGCGCGAGTTCAAATTCCTCGCCAAGGCGCAAAGCACATGCGGCGTCCTCGCCGCGGCGGCGACTGCCGGTTTCATCCTATGGCAGGGCTACGCCGCGGCAATGTGGGGCACCGCGATCGGCAATATCGCCTGTTTCGCGTGGGAAATGACGCGGATCGAAAGGGTGCGCCGAAACGCGATCCTCCGGGCCGCCGAAGAAAGGAAGAACTGATGCCGCGCGGCAAGGTCGCCATCCTCAACCACGGCTATCTGCCGCACTACCGGGTACGGTTCTACGAGCTGCTCGCCGAGCGCGGCGGGTTCGAGTACGTGGTGTTTCACGGCGCGCCGCCGTCGTGGGTCGGCACTGCCGAGCTCACCGGCCCGTTCGCCTTCCCGCAGCGCCGGGTCGAGAACCGCGAGATCCGCATTGGGCCGCTGACGCTGATCTACCAGCCGGTGGTGCGGGAAATCCTCTTCGGCGGCTATGACGCAATCGTCATCACCAGCGAATCCAAGTTCATCGCGAACCTGATCCTGGCCCTCTTCGGCAAGGTCTTCGGCATCGCCGTGCTGCATTGGGGGTTCGGCTATCACCCGCCGCGCGGCTCGCGCGAGAGCGACGCGCCGAACCCGCTGATGCACGGCATCACCACCGCCATCAAGAAGGGCTTCACGCGCATCGCCGACGGCTTTATCGCTTATACCAAGAGCGGCGCCGAGCAGCTGATCGCCAGCGGCTACCCGCGGCAGCGCACCTTCTTTGTGCAAAACACGATCGATATGTCGGAACAGCTCGCGCTGTGGGAAGCCGAGCGCGACACCAACGAGCAGGCGATCCGCCGCGAATTCGGCTTGCGGCCGGATTCAGCAGTGTATGTCTTTATCGGCCGCCTGACGCCGATCAAGCGGGTCGACCAGCTGATCGAGGCGGTGCGCAAGATCAATCGCGGCGGCCTGTCGCAGCGCTTTGTCGAGGCGCTGGTGATCGGCGGCGGTCCGCGCGAGGCCCATCTGAAGGAGGTCGCGGCCGACCTGCCGGAGGTGCATTTTCTGGGCGCGTTGCCACCCAACGACCGGGTCGCGCGCTGTCTCAAGGTCAGCATCGCGAGTGTTGTGGCCGGGATGGTCGGTCTCGTCGCCAACCATTCTCTGGCCCACGGCCGTCCGGTCATCACCCGGGCGCTCGACAGCCACAGCCCAGAGCTCGAATACATCGAGCACGACCGGAACGGCCTGATCGTCGCTGGCAACGTTGACGACTTTGCTGCTTCCCTCGCGCGCTTCGCCGACGACGACGCGTGTCAGAGGCGGCTGGCGCAAGGCGCCCTCACGACCCGCGACGGGCTTCGCATGGAGGACATGGCCGCTCGCTTCGACGAGGCGGTGACGACGACCGTCGCCCGCCGCTCCCGCAGACCCGTCGCACTCGCGCAACCCGAGCCCCGCTCGTAGGCAAAAGTATCGCCTCCCCCAGACTTGATCCGAGGGTCCACGTCTTCATGCGGCAACCCCAGAACAAGAAGACGTGGATGGCCGGGTCAAGCCCGGCCAAGGGGAGTGAAAGGAGTGATTATGAAGTCGCCCAAAAACATGAGCCGCCGCGCTTTTCTGCTCGCCGCCGCCGCCGGCGCCATGTGCCGGCCCGCTCTCGCCGCGCTGGCGCCGACGCCGGGGTTGGGCAAAATCGCCGCCGAGCGCGGGTTGCTGTACGGCAGCTATATCGACCCGTGGGAATTGCAGCAGGAAGCGGATTACGAGGCGGTTTGCGCCCATGAATGCGCCCTGATGGTGACGGCCCGCATGGATTGGGATCACCTGCAGCCGACCCCGGGCGCCCATGACTTCACTGGGGTCGACGCCGATTACGACTGGGCGACGAAGAATGGCATGCAGTTCCGCGGGCATACGCTCGTTTACGGCGAGCGGGCGCCGAAATGGTACGCCGGGCTGCCGAACCGCGAAACGGCGGTCAAAGCCCTTGAAGATCATGTCGCACTGACGTGCCAGCACTTCGCCGGGCGCATGCAGTCCTGGGACGTCGTCAACGAAGCGATCTCGATGGCGTCCCCGCGGCCCGACCACCTGCGGCCGCACGTCTTTCTCGACAAGATCGGACCCGAATACCTCGACATCGCTTATCACACAGCGCGCGCCAACGATGCCACGGCGCTGCTCGTCTACAACGAATTCGGCATCGAGATGGAGAAGCCGGATCAGCTCGAAAAGCGTCGCGTCCTTTTCGACCTGATCGATGGCTTCAAGAAGCGCGGCACGCCAATCGACGCCGTCGGTCTGCAAAGCCACCTGTTCTACGAGGACATGCGGCATTTCGACGAAAAGGCGTTCAGCCGCTTTCTCGACGAGATCGCCGCGCGCGGGTTGCAGGTCATGCTGACCGAGCTGGATTGCGTCGATAACGGCGCCCCGTCTGACATTGCCGCCCGCGATGCCGCCATCGCTTCGGTTTATCGCCGCTATCTCGACGTGGCGCTGGCCAACCAGGCGGTCAGGACGGTGATCACTTGGGGGGTCAGCGACCGGATGAGCTGGATCATCTCGATCGGCGATCCACGAACCAAGCGGGCCGACGGTCTGCGTCCCCGGCCGCTGCCGTTTGATGCTGACGACCGGCCCAAGCCGGTCTATTGGGCGATGGTCGACGCGCTCCGGCACGCGCCACGGCACGCCGTCACTCAGCGAGCCTCTGGAGCGCGATCCTTTTAGATTGAAACATTCTTTTTTCGCCGCCCCCGCCCCCGGGCAGCCCGCCCTTGCGGGCGGTCCCCGGGGTGACCCGGGGGTCCCACGAATAGTCGTTGCTTATTCGTGGATGGCCGGATCAATCGATGAAGCTCATTCCGCCGGCGCCTCGCGCAACGGCGCGTAGATGAACGGCTGCGCTCGCGCCACCGCCATCGTCCGCCGCTCCTCGGCGCGGCTCGCCCGGTAGATCGCCACCTCGCGGCCGAGATAGACCAGCACCGCGACGAACAGCGCCCACATCAACCGGCCCGGCCGGAAGAATTCGTATTCGCTCAGATTCTCGACAAAGATCGCGGCGAGCAGCGCCAGGCAGAACGCAACATGCTCGGCATGCGGCGCGGCGGCAACGCGCAGTGTCCGATAGAGCGCCGACACCCAGCCGAGCGCCGCGATCCCGGCGCCGACCCAGCCGATGCCGAGCGCCATCTCGAGCCAGCCGTTGTGCGCGTGCGGCGTCTTGAAGCCAAGCGCGGCCCAGAATGTCTGCGCCATGTCGCTCTGCTCGCGCCAGAACACGCCAAAGCCATAGCCGAGCCACGGCCGTTTCGCGATGTATTCGAGGGCCAGCTGCCAGATGCGCGTCCGGTTGGTGAAGGTCGCATCGCGGCCGAGCGCCAACAGCACGTCCCGCCAGCCCACCGCCAGAAAGCCCGCCGCGGCAAGGCCGAACACCAGGAGCGCAAAGCCGACGATAAGCCCGGCGGCGCTGCGCCGGCGCAATGCCAGCACCACCAGTGCGGCGTAAAGCGCCGCCGACATGAAGACGAGCGGCGTCTTTGATTCCGAACCGTAAAGCAGCACCAGATTGGCGGCGACCACAAACCCCGCGAGCCAGCGCGGGCCGAGGCGCTTGCGATAGGCGTAGACGGCAAAAATCAGCGCCGCGCCGCACACCATGCCGAGATCGTTCTTGTCGGTGAACGCGCCGCGCCAAGCGTGGGTGTAATAATCGCCGGTCACCGTCGCGGCCTGCGGCAACACGACAATCGCGATAAACGAGGCGATCGCCGCCAGCGCGAAAACCTTGACCAGCACCGCCACCAGCCAAGCGAAATCGCCGCGCGCGACGAGATAGATGCCAAAGAGGGTCGACAGCGTCACCGTGCCGGCGCGGCGCACCACCAGCCAAGGATCATCCGACCAATACGCGCTCAAAAACGCGAAAAGCGCCAATGCCAGCACCGGCCAGGCCCACCACAAAAGGCGGGGCAGTTCGCGGCGGCAGGCGAAAAACCCTATGGCTAGAAACGGCACGAGCATTGCGAATTCGAGGAAATCGTACAGATTTGAGGCGCCTTGCGGGGTCACCATCGCGCCCGAGAGATAGGCGTCGGGCGGCCACATGATCCCGGCAAACATTACCAGGAAGGCGAAGGTCGCGACGCGTTCGAGCAGGCGGGCAGCGCGGATCATGACAACAAACCCCTGTCATTCCGGCCGGAGCGAAGCGGAAAGCCGGAAATCCCTGAACACGGACCGAGGCCGACTTGCCCTAAGCGTCCGCAGTTTACAGGAGCAGCTCGTGTTCATAGGTTCCGGGTTCGCTCGCCGAGCTCGCGCCCCGGAATGACGATCAGAGCAACCTTCTTCACCGTGCTCGCGTTCTTCGCTTTTGCCGTGCCCGCGCTGGCCGACGGCACAGTGCTGCGAGCCAAAGGCTGCGGCGGCAAAGTCTTCGTCGCGACCGAGCAAGGCTTTTCGGTGCTGGAGGCGACCGAGCTCGGGATCGCGCAGGACAATGACAAGCTCGTCGGCAACACCAACACGATCGGCTACCAGTCGTTCTTTATTCCGGAATCGGGCCGCCGGTTTTCCGCCAGCGTCGACGAAACGGGCCTCGGCAAATCCGAGGTGACCACGCGCATCGCCGCAAGCTGCCGCTCGGCCGCCGTCGAACGGGTCATCAGCGGCCAGGTCGAGCGCGCCGCGGGCTGCGGCAACAAGATTTTCGTCAATACCGACACGGGCTACGTGGTGCTGGATCGCCTCGCCGGCGGGCTTGTCTATCCCGGCGACACGCTGACCGGCGATTTCACCAGCGCCGGTCGCACCACCGCCAAGGACCGCCAGACCGGCGCCGAGCTCGTCGTCTTTGTCGACGATTTCGAGCTGCCGAAATCGGCCGCCCAGAGAAAGATCACGGAAAGCTGCCGCTAGGTTCACGGACCGAGCGACGGCTCGAGGATGCGGCCGAGCGCCTCGCCGCCCGCTTGCAACGAGAAATACCGGCAATAGCGATCATAGGCCGCGGCGCCCAGAGCTTCGGCCAAAGCCGGGTCGCCCTCGAGACGCGCGACGATTACTGGCAGGTCGCGCTCCATGTCCGTGACCAGCAGCCCCGATTCGCCGTTCACGACATAGCCGCGAACGCTGCCGAAATCGGCGGCGACGATCGCCTTCTTGTATTTCATTAGGCGGAGCATGACGCTCTGCCCGGATGCGCCGGTATCGTGCTTCAAGGGGATGATGCAGGCCTTGGCGTCGCGGACATAGTCGTCGAACGCCTCGCCGGGCACGTCGCGCAGCACGGTGACATTGGCCGGCAGCTCGGTATCGACGATCTCCTTGTTGAGTACCGAGGCGATGATGACGAGCCGCGATGCGGGAAGCGTGCGGAACGCCGCGATCAGCGCCGGATAGTCGCGATTGCTGTAGCCGCCGGCGAAGTAATAGTCGCCGCTCGCCGGCGCAGGCGTCGCTTCGACGGGCGCCGGCGACCAGTCGCCATAGGGCAGGAAATGCATCCGCTCGCGGGCGATCCCGAGCTTCGCCTCGTAGAGCCCGATCTCCCATTCGCTGAACACAATGTAACGGTCGCCGCCGCCGTCGAACCGGCTCAACGCGCGGAACACCGGAAACCAGCGCGGCGAGCGGACATGCCAGCCGAGGCAGAATGAGGTCTCGTAACGCACGAGCCCCAGCCGCCGCAGCAGCTTGATGAGGTACGAGATCGGACCGATTGCGATCACCACGCGGCAGCGCCGCAGCCGCCCCAGCGCGCGCAGCAAGTCGAATGACTGGCGGATGAGGCCGCGCAGATGCGCCCACTTGCTTTGGGCGCGATGGATCTCGAAATCGCTCAGCTGCAGTAGCTCGAAGCCGAATTTCTCGGCGATGAACGCCGCCATGGCGGGAAACGCATTATGGCCCGGCTGGACGAGGATGCGCCCATCCACGTCAGGACGGGCGGCGCTGCCGCTCCCGGTGAGGTCGGTGACGAGCGTCATGGCGGCAACCTACCTGGACGAGCTTTAAAAAACGGTGAGGCGCCCATCGAGCAGCCGTCAGAACGCGGAGAGCGCCACCTTGCTGCTGAGCAGCAGCATCGCAAAGCTGGCGAGCGTCACGACCCACGATACCCAGTCGCGCGCGGCGTACACGATCGGGTCGTGATGCATCTCGCCGCGCAGCGTCACGAACCAGACGCGGCATTGCCAGAAGAGGATCAGCGGCACGATGCCCCAGGCGAGGGTGGGGCGATGGTTGCCCGCCGGCATCATTTCGCTTTGCACATAGAGCGCCAGCACCAGCGAGGTCACAAAGCTCGCCGCCACGCCCATCAACTCGAGCGTGTGGAGATCGCCGGCCCGATAGCTGCGCCCGGCGACCTTGCCCTCGTCGCGGCGCGCGCCGCCTTCGAGGCGCGCGGGTCCACGGCGTTCGCGTTTCGCCATCGCCTGCAGCTCGGCGACCCGCTTGACGATCGCCAGCGCGAGAAACAGGAAGCTCGAAAACGCCAACAGCCAGGTCGACACCGCATAGCCGGTGGCGATGCCCCCGCCGATCAGCCGGATCGTGTACAGCGCCGCGAGCACGAAGACATCGATCATCGGCTGCGACTTCAGGAAAAACGAATAGCCGAGCGACAGCCCGACATAGATCGCGAGCACCGGCCACGTCCCCGACGCCGCGCCGAGCGAGAAGCCGGCGATCACCAGGAGTGGCGCGACGATCAGCCCGATTTGCGGCGGCAGAACGCCGCTGGCAAACGGCCGCGCGCTTTTTTGCGGATGCTGGCGGTCGGCCGCAAGATCGCAGAGATCGTTGACGAGATAGATCCCCGAAGCGGTCAGGCTGAAGGCCCAGAAGGTGAGGAACGCCGCCCCCCAGCCGCCGATATCGCCGAGCGCACGGGCGGTGACGAGCGGCACGAGCACAAGAAGGTTCTTGACCCATTGATGCGGCCGCATGGCGCGCAGGATCGCCAGCGCGCGGGCCGGATCGCGCGAAAACGAGCGCTCGATCGGCGCGATCTGCGCCACCGCGCGCAGCAGCCGCGGCGAGGCGTCGACGGTGATCGCGCTTGCCGCGTCGCGCCACACGATAAGGTCGCGGCCTTCATTGCCGACATACGAGAAATCGCTGCGGCAGAGCATCTCCTCAATCGCCGCGAGCTTGGCGCGGCCGGCGAGGTTGACGCCGCCGTCGGAGGCGAGCACCGCGTCGAACAGGTCGAGATGCTGGGCGATAGCGAGCGCGATCTTGCGGTCGGCCGCGGTGGCAAGGACGAGCGGCCGGCCGCGCTTCTGCTCGTCGCGTAGAAAGGCCAGCAACTCGCGGTTATAGGGAAGCAGCGCCGGGTCGAGCGGAACGATCTCGGCGAGCGCCGCCTTGAACGCGGCCCGTCCCCGCCACAACGCCAGCAGCGCGCGCGCCAGCTTTAGCGGATGCGACAGCGCCGCGACAAACCCTTCGATCAGCGTATCGGTGCGAACGAGGCTGCCGTCGAGATCGACAACCAACGGGTGGCTGCCGCTCGCCGCTGTCTGCCGCTCCGTCGAGAGAATCGAGCTGCCCACGAACGGCCTCGTCTGCCAGCGCCGCCGAGGGCTCCGGCGACGCGGCGACGATGGGCGATTAGTCTTAATAAAGCGTGGAGGCGCTGCGGACGGACGGCAACCTACCGCATAAAGCCCATCGCCGCGGAAGCGCCGTGACGGGGGGCGCGCGGGATAAGGCCTCGCCGGCGCAGCCACAGCCGGCGGCGCCCCGGAACCGGGCTCGCCGCCCCCGATTTATCGATGAATTCGCGGATCGTATTGTCGGCGAGCCAGGCGCCGACCGGCTGCTGTCCGGCGCCGAGCCCGGCGATCAGCACGTTGTCGGCGAGGATGTTGATGGCGCGCGGGATGCCGTTGGCCGCCGCGGCGATGCGCCAGGCCGCGGTCGGCGACAGGATCTGCGTCAAGTCCGCGGCGCCGCTCGCGAGCAGGCGATGCTCGATATATTCCATGCTCTCGTTGAACCCGAGCGGCGCCAGCCGCGCGCGCAGCGCGATACGCTGGTTGACCTGGCGCATGTCACGCCGGGCAAGCGTGTTGTCGAGCTCGGGCTGGCCGACCAGGATGATCTGGATCAGCTTCTCCCGATCGGTCTCGAAATTCGACAAGAGGCGCAGAAATTCCAGCGTCTCGGCAGGCAAAAGCTGCGCCTCGTCGATCATCAAGACGACGGTCCTGCCGCTCTCGAAAATCTCCAACAGCTTCCACTGCAGCCGCGGCACCGCCGCGAAGACGCTCGGTGGGTCGTCCTCGTCGAGTTCGCGGCAGATAAAGGTTGCCATCTCCAGTGGGCTGATCTGCGGCGCAAAGATGTAGATGATCTCGAAACTGTCGCTTTTCGCCTGATCGAAAAACGCGCGCACGACAGTCGTCTTCCCGGTGCCGACCTCACCGGTGACGACGATGAAGCCCTTGCGCGTCTCGATGCCGTAGACGATCGTCGCCAGAGCCTCGCGATGGGCGCGGCTCATATAGAGAAGACTCGGGTCCGGCGTCACCGCGAAGGGCTGGCGGAACAGTCCGTAAAAGCGCTCGTACATCGGCTCCCCAACCGATTGGCGCACCAGCGTCGAGCTTATCGGCAATAGAAAGCGCGTGCCAGCAGACTCGATTGGGATTCGATGATTAGAAAAACCGCGAGGAAAATCAGCGAGTTTGGGTCGGAACAAGGGTGCCGCCGGGAGCCCGCCCGCGGCGGACTTTCGCCCATGCCGCATCGTACGCCGCAAGCAGATTCGGCACCGAATATTCAAAGGCGAGCGCGTTGCGCAGCCGCTCCTGACCGAATGCGCCCATCGTTCGCCGCCGCGCCGGATCGTCGAGCAGCGTGGCGATCCCCTCGGCCATCGCGCGGGCGCTGCCCGGCTCGACATAAAGCGCCGCCGCATCGGCCGAAACGCGCGCCTCGGCCAGCTCGCCAACCACGATCGGCAGGCCGAAGAACATGTATTCCAGCACCTTGTTCATCGTGCTGCGGTCAGACCAGCCGTTTTTCGGCAGCGGGTCGATCGCGACATCGCCCGACGACAGGATGCGGCACAGCACCTCGTCGCTGACGATGCCGGTGAAGCTGCACATGTGGCCGACGCCAATTGCCTCGGCATAAGCCGCCGCACTCGGCTGATAGGTGCCGCCGCCGATCAGCACGCAATGGAAATCCCGCCGGTCGAAATCGTCGCGCAGCACGCGCAGCGTGCGGATCAAATTATCGACCCCGTCCTGTGGACCCATCTCGCCGAGATAGAGGATCAGATGCGGCTTGCCGTTTTTGTAAGACGGGTCGGGCTCATAGAGCTTGAATTTGGCGAGCGAGGGCGCCGAGCGGACGATGAAAATGTCCTCGGGCTTCTTGCCGCCGCGCGCGATGGCGACCTGCCTGTAGCTCTCATTGGTCGCCACGACGATCTGCGCGGCGCCGAAGCTGAGCTTTTCCAACCAATGCAGTATCCTGAGAATGAACCCGCTCTTGCCGAATTTGGCCTCCGCCAGCTCGGGCGACAGGTCGCGATGATCCCAGATGAATACCTTGCCGAAGGCGCGCCAGAACCACGCGATCGGCCAATAGATCTCGGGCGGGTTGCAGATGTGCAGGATATCGAAGCCGCGCCCCGCCATCGCCACCCGTAGCGACAGCAGAAAGGTCGCGAAAAAGCACCACAGCGACTCGGCGATAAAGCCGAGCTTGCCCTCACCCTCGACCGGCCGCCAGTAGCGATAGATGTCGACCCCGTCGAGCTCCTCGCGCGACTGGTCGAAGCCGCGGCCCTTCGGACAGATGAAGCTCACCGCATAGCCGTTCTTGGCGAGCGTCGTGGCGTGCAGCCAGGCGCGCCGATCGAACGGCACAGGCAGGCCCTGCAGCACGTAAAGCACGCGGCGTTGCGGGGGATTCATGCTTCGAGAGGCCTCTATCGGGTTTGTCGCCGATAGTGCCCGCCGACGATTAAGAACTGGTTTGTCTACCCGCCGCCGGGGCGCATCCCGACCGAGGCCACCACCGGCAGACCGATGATCCGCTCGACGCTTTCCACCGTAATCAGGGTCTCACGGAACACCAGCAAATAGAGCAGCATGCCGGAGGCTCCCACGATGCCGATCAGCAGCCCGGCCAGCGCAAATGGCAGGTGGTGCGGCCCGGCGGGCTTTTCCGGTGCATCGGGCTGCTGAACGATGCTGACGCTGACGATCCGCTCATGGTCGAGGTCTTCGTTCATCCGCGCGTTCTCATAGCGCGTGCGGTAGCTGTGGGTCAGTTCTTCGAGCGTCCGCCGCTCGCGCTCGAGCCCGGCGATCTGCGTTCCGCCCTGTTCGAGATCGCGCAACCGGTCGTCGATACGCGTCAGTTCCTGCTGGCGCATCGCGATCTGCTGGTCGAGCGGCGCGGCGTCGGCGAGCTCTCGGTTGAGCTGGAGGGTCATGTCGTCATAAGCGGAATTGCGCTGCGACCATTGTTTGGTGGTCAACGGGTCGGAGCGCGAGATGAAGTCCTTCAGCTTGGCGATCTCGGCATCGGCGTCCTGCTCCGGCTTGACCTGGCCGACGTAGCGCTCCTTGAGTTGCTGCTGCTTGACCTCGAGGTCGAGCAGCCGCGCCTTGGCCTGCTCGACCGCATCGGCTGGCGCGACACCCGCCGGGATCAGCGCCGGCGTCGTCTTAAGCCGGCTGGTGAGAAAATCGATACGCCGATGGGCGTCGATCGACTGGCTTTTCAGCTGGTCGATGATCGAGCTGGTGGCGGCCCGGTCGTCCAACAGCTTTGCGCGTTGCGCGTCGACATCGAACAGCGATTTCTCGTTGCGGATGCCGGCCTCCTTCTTGGTGATCGCGTCGAGCTGATCGCCATATTGCTGAGTCTGCTGCTTCAAGAAGGCGTAGCGCGGATCGGCGAACATCTCGGCATGTTTCTGCTGATAAACCGCGACGACCTCGTTGAGCGCGGCGACCGCGAGATCGCGGCTCGGGTTGCGGTAGCTGGCATCGATGACATCGGCCTGCTCGACGGCTGCGGCGTGGAAATCCGCCTGGAACTTGCGGATCGCCTCGTCGAGGCTGGCTACGCCGGGATAGAGCTTGTCGCCGCCGATCTTGTTGATCACCGCAGCGACAAGATCACGGCTGGTGAGGATCTGGATTTCCGAATTGACGATCTCGAGTTTTGTGGTGCTCGGCACGCCGGCGATCGGCGCGTTGGTGTCGGACTGGGTCTGGAATTCGGGGCCGGTTTTGACGAGGAGGCGTGTCGTCGCCTCGTAGTACGGCGTCAGCAGGAAGGAAAACCCGATTACCACCGCGCACAGCACGACGAATACCAGGGAAAGCCTCAGCTTTTCCTTGAACAGGATGCTTAAAAGCTCGCGGCTCGTCAGGTCGTAGGGATTGCCGGCCATCAGGAGGTCCCAGGGCGCCGATATGAGAGGTAGGGCGGCAAGGTTAACGACTACTGAATCGAGTAGTTGACGTAGAACGGCACGTTTTTGAGGTAGTTCGCGAGGAAATCGTTGATCGAACCGAGCACCCCCTGCGGCACGTAGACGACGTCGTAATCGCTGAGCAGCGGGTCTTCGCCGGTGGCGCCGGCGTAATTGCCGAGCGCGACCTGGAAATAATGCACAACCCCGTCTGGCGTGCGACGCAGCACCAGGATCGCGCCGGTATGCGCCCCCGACTTGGCGCCGCCGGCCTGGGCGACGGCGCGCGACACGGTGAGCGGCACGTCACTGCGCACCAGCCCGGGATTGGCAACCCAGCCGTCGACGAAGATTTCTTCCGGCGCATAGGTGCGCATCGTCAGGCTGGCCTGCGGGTCATGGATCACCGCGGCATAGCGCTGGTTGAGGAGCTTTGTCGCCGCGCCGACCGTAAGCCCGCCGAGCGGCACCGTATCGACCAGTTGCAGCGACGCCCGCCCGTCCGGTCCGACCAGCACGCGGTCGTTGAGATCGGGATAAAATGGAAAGCGGATTTCGAACTCGTCGCCCGGCCCCAGGACGTGCTCGGCGGTCAACGGCACCCCGCCGGGGACCGCCTCGGCAGTCAGCTTCGGCGCGGCCGGCGTGCACGCGGCAAGCGGCCCGAGCACCACGCCGGCGATCACCAACAGCAGCGCGACCAGCCACGCGACTCTCACTCCCTTGGCCTCACTCGCCCTCGCCTCCCTCTTCGGGTTCCCCGGCTCACCGGGAACGGGTCGGTGAAGAATTATTCTCGGCCAAGCGCGCCGGCACCGGCAAGCGGTTGCGCCGAGTGCGCACAGCACCCAGCCGTTGATCGACCGGATTGGGACAACTCGCGCTCCGAGCGGGGCGAATCGCGGCGAAGTAAGCCCGCTAGTATGCCTTGCGGTGGCCGAAAGCGATCAGCACCGTCTTCAGGATGATGCGGATATCGAACCACAGCGACCAGTGGTTGATATAATCGAGGTCGTAGGCGACACGCTGGTGCAGATGCCTCTCAGTGTCGACCGGGCCATGATAGCCATTGACCTGGGCCCAGCCGGTGATACCGGGCTTGACGTGGTGGCGCAGCGCGTAATCGGGCACGATGTCCTCGTTGCGGCGCTGCTTGACGCGCATGCTGACCGCGTGCGGCCGCGGACCGACCAGCGACAATTCTCCGCGCAGCACATTGAAAAGCTGCGGCAGCTCGTCGAGGCTCCACTTGCGCAGGAAACCACCGATCCGGGTGAGGCGCGGGTCGTTGAGCTCGGTCTGCGTTTCGCCGTTGGCGTCCGCGCTCTCGGCCTTCATCGTGCGGAACTTGAAGACCTCGATCACTCGGTCGCCAAAGCCGTAGCGGTTCTGGCGGAACAATACCGGGCCTCTGCTGTCGAGCCTGATCGCGCCGGCGACCGCGAGCAGCACCGGCGACAGCGCGGCGATGCCGAGCGCCGCAGCGAGCCGGTCGAACGCGGTCTTCACCAGGTTCTGCCCGAAATTCAGCGGCTTGTTGTAGACATCGAGCAGCGGCAGGCCGCCGAATTCCCCATGGTCCTTCGCTCCGACGTGAAAACCGACCATGTCGGGCGCGAGGCTGATCTCGACCGGCATCTTGTGCAGCTTGCGCAGGATTTCTAAGAGGCGCTTCTCGGCCGAATGCGGCAGCGCGACAACGATCCGGTCGATCTCCATAAGCCGCGACATTTCGACAAGATCGGCGGTCGTGCCGTGCGGCTGGGAGCGCAGCCCGTCGCCGATGACGCCGCGTCCGGCGCGGTCATCGAACACGCCGACGATCTCGATGTCGGGGCAGCCGCTCAGCCGTTCGACAAGGCGTTCGGCGAGGTCGCCCGTGCCATAGACCGCCACGAGCTGCTTCAGCCGGCCGGCGTTCTGCCAGCGCGTTCGCAGCAACGATAGCACCCCGCACGCGCTCGCAACTCCTGCCGTCGCGATGACCGCCCACAAGAGCAGCCAGGCGACGAGCGGCTCGCGCTCGGCAGGGTCGGGCTGGAACACGGTAACCGCGGCGAGCAGCGCAAAGCTGAAGGCCGCCAGCATGTGGGCGAGCCCGTCACCGAGCAGCTTTGCGAGGCTCCGCCGGGCCCAACCTTCGGGATGCGGTACGGCCGTAAGGCCGCGCATCATCAGCGCCAGCACCAGCACGGCGGTTGCCGCCCCCCGAAATGACAGCGGCCAGGCGATGCCCGATTGCAGCGCTAGACTCGCGATGCCTGCGGTCAGCACGACCGCGAAATCGACAAGCTGCACGGCAGAGACGACGGCGGCGGGCCGCACTCGCGGCAGCCGCGTGCCTTCGAGGCTCACCCGGCGCGGCGGCGGGCCATGATCGTCGCGCGTTCGCGATGCAAACCGGGCTGCACGGCCGGTGGAAATACCAGCAAAACGTCCGCCCGACAGGTGTGGCGCGCCGGGCGGATACGGGCCGCGCGCGTATGGCGCCGGGCCGGCGATGGTTCCGATATTGGCGGCGCGATCAGATGGCATGGCGAGGGATTTTCCTTTCCTCGGCGAATACCCGGCGGCGGCGGTGCTATCGCTCAAATCTCGTGTGCCCGATGCGCGATAATCTAACCAGCGCTTGAATAAAATGCATTTCAATAGATGACTAACTGTTTACTAACGACCCTGGTTAAATAATTATTGTATTTTAATATTGAATTAACTACGCAAGTCGACCACCGACGAGGTAGAAAAGCCGTTGAGCGAATCCTTCTCTTCTTCCGGAAAAGCCTGGCGGCTGGCTGCGGCTCTTGCCTTCGCTACGCTGTCGCTGGCCGGCCCTGACGCGGCGGCCGACGATACGGCGCAGGGCAGCGGCGGGATGGTGGTCAGCGCCCAGCACGAGGCGAGCGCCGCCGGGCTCAAAATCCTCGAAGCCGGCGGCAACGCGGTCGATGCGGCGGTCGCGGTCGGCTACGCCCTGGCGGTGGTCGACCCGTGCTGCGGCAATATCGGCGGCGGCGGGTTCATGCTGATTCATATGGCGGGCGCGGTCGGGCAGGAAGGCGACGACAGCTTTGTCAATTTCCGCGAGACGGCGCCCCAGGCCGCGACCCCGACCATGTATCTCGACGCGGCCGGCAACCCGATCCGGGAGCAAAGCCGCGACGGGTACCGCGCCGTCGGGGTGCCGGGAACCGTGCGCGGGTTGGACCGGGCGGTGACGCACTACGGCACGCTCAGTCGCGACGCGGTGATGGCGCCCGCGATCACGCTGGCGCGCAACGGGTTCGTGCTCGGCGCGCCCAATGCGGCGATCATCGCGCACGACGCCAAACGGGTCGCCGCCGACCCTGAAGCGGCGCGAATTTTCCTCCACCCCGACGGCATGCCCTACAAAGCCGGCGAACGGCTGACCCAGCCCGACCTCGCCACGACGCTCGAGCGGATCTCCGGCGAAGGGCCGGGCGCGTTCTACTATGGCGCGATACCCGCCGCGGTGGCTCGGGCCTCTGCGGCGCATGGCGGCATCATCAGCGAGACCGACTTTGCCGACTACACCGCCACCGAGCTGACGCCGCTCAGCTGCGATTACCGCGGCTATCACATCGTCTCCGCCCCGCCGCCGAGCAGCGGCGGCACGACATTGTGCGAAATCCTCGACATCGTCTCGGGCTGGGATATCGGCGCGGCCGGCTATCAGTCGCCGCGCGCCGTGCACTTGACGGTCGAGGCGATGCGCCGCGCGTTCTTCGACCGCAACAGCGTGCTCGGCGACCCGGACTTCGTGACCAATCCGCTCGATCATCTGCTGTCGGCGAACTACGCCGCGAGCGTCCGCGCCGGGATCGAGCCAGATAAGGCCATCCCTTCGATAACCCTCGGGTCGGTGACGGCGCCCGGCGAAAAGCCGCAGACGACGCATTATTCGGTGGTCGATGGTAAAGGCAACGCGGTCGCGGTGACCTACACGCTCAACGGCGGCTTTGGCGCCGGTATCGTCGCGCCCGGCACCGGGTTCGTGCTCAACAACGAGATGGACGATTTCGCCGCGAAGCCCGGCGCCGCCAACCAGTTCGGTCTCGTACAGGGCGAGGCCAACGCGATTCAGCCTAAAAAGCGTCCGCTCTCGTCAATGACCCCCACCATCGTCGAGAAGGACGGAAAGCCGGTTTTCGTGCTCGGCAGTCCCGGCGGACCGCGCATCATCACTGCCGTGCTCGAGACGCTGATGAACCTCGTCGATTTCGGGATGAAACCGGGCGATGCTGTCGCCGCGCCGCGCTTTCACCAGCAATATCTGCCGGATACGGTCTTCTATGAGAAGAACGCCCTGCCGCCGGCAACCCTCTCCGCGCTTTCCGCGATGGGCTACAGCCTTGCGGAGCAGGCGCCGTGGGGTGCGGTCGAATTGATCGCGATCGGCCCGGACGGCGCGCTGAAGGGGGTCAACGACCCGCGCCGCCCGGCCGGCGCGGCGCTGGGGTATTGAGGCAAGGCGATTTCGGCTTCGCTCTCTTTCCTTGTCATTCCCGCGAAAGCGGGAACCCTGACCCAGGCCATCGCCGCCCTGGCGCCGTCCGTGTTCATGGGTTGCGGGTTCGGCCTTTCGGCCGCCCGGAATGACAACAACAGATTGTTCTAAGGCACCGGCTCCAGACACGGCCGGTAGACTTGGTCTGGCGCCGCATAGACGCCGCACAGGAGGCCGTTGTCGATATGCATGTCGGTGTAGCGCGTGCAGTCGAACGAACGGCCGTCGGCGGTTCGTTTGCAATTGCGCGGGCGGTCGTAAAAATAGTTGTTTGGGCTCGATGCGTCATAGCTGCGGTTCGCCTGGTGCAGCACGACGCCCGAGACGCGGACCGACACTGCCAGCGGCGTCACCTGGTCGATGATGTAATCGACCTCGGTCATCCCGACAGCGCCGCGCCAATGTCCGGTATGCAGCGGCTCGCGATCGCCGATCGGATGGCGCACCGGCGGATAATGCGGCCGGCCCTGGGAGGTGCAGGCGCTCGATAGCGATCCGATTGTCGCGAGCAGGAGCAAGCCCGCCAAACCTTTTGTTTTGAAAAGCATTACGCCCTCACACCGCCCCTTGGCCGGACTTGATCCGGCCATCCACGAATAATTTCCGGCTATTCGTTAGACCCCCGGGCCAAGCCCGGGGGAGGCGAGAAACTAAGTGCTTCGAGCCAAACCCACCATACCTCAATGCCCGGCGTGGCCGTCCTTGGGCATTTCCGCGAGCTCGAACAGCAGATTGCCGGTTGCCTTCGGATCGATAAAGGCGATGCGGCAATTGGCGTGGCCGATGATCGGCTCGTCGTTCAACAGCGGCGTACCCTTGGCCTTCAGTTCCGCCAACGCCTCGTCAATGTTTTCGACCTCGAAGCAGATGTGGAAAAGGCTTTGGCCGTTTTCCTTGAGCCACTTGGTGGCGCCCGATTCCGGCGTCATGCCCTGCAGCAATTCGATATAGGTTTCGCCGACCGGCAGCATGCCGATCCGCGTCGCCACCCGCTCCTCGGTGTATTCGAGGTCGAGGCCGAACTTGTCGCCGAGCAGCTTGGCCATGAAATCCATGTTTTCGACCGCGACGGCGATGTGCTCGATGCGCTTGATCTTCATGCGGCGCTCCTTGGTTCAGTGCGCGGGGGTTTCCACCAGCACGTTATACGCGCGCGCAGCCTCGGCGATCTCGCGCCAGGTCTCGTCGTCGATCGGCACGCCTTCGGCGATGCGCTTTTCGCGCGAGATACGCTCGGGATCGCCTGGGATCAGCACCGGCTCGGCCGGGTTGCGGGCTGGCGAGGCGGTCACGTAATCGGTCATCGCCGCAATCTCGTCGATCAGCCAGCTCCGGTCGACGATCCGGCCGGGGTCGATGACGATCAGCAGAAAGCCGTTGGTCACCGACTCGGCATCCTGCCGCTCGGGCCGCATCGTGCCGCTGCCGGTGACGGCGCCCGCCAGCATCTCGCAGATGAAGGCGAGCGCGTAGCCCTTGTGTTCGCCAAAGGTGAAGAGGGCGCCGCGCGGCCGGCGATACATGACGTTGGGGTCGGTGGTCGGCTGCCCGGTATTGTCGAGCAGCGTGTCGGGCGCGATCTCCTGCCCCTTGTTGCGCGCGACGCGCACCTTGCCCATCGCGATCTTGCTGGTCGCCATGTCGGCGATGATCGGCCGGTCGGCGGTCGGGCCGGGGATCGCGACGGTCACCGGGTTGGTGCCAAAGCGCCCGTCACCGCCGCGCCACGGCGCCACTGCCGGTCGCTGATCGGTGAGGTTGACAAACGAGATCGAGACCAGCCCTTCGGCCGCGCACATCTCGCCATAGGTCCCGACTCGGCCGATATGGTGCGCGTTCCTTAGCGCGACGACCGCGACGCCGTTCTCCTTGGCGCGGGCGATCCCCAGGAGCGTCGCCTCGCGCGCGGTGATCTGGCCGTAGCCGCGAGCGCCGTCGTAGACGATGAAAGCGCCGGCATCGCTGATGACGCGGCCCTTCTCGTTGGCCTTGGCCTTGTCGTTGCCGAGGTTGCGCAGGTAGTTGGGGATCATCCCGACGCCGTGGCTGTCATGACCCTTGAGATTGGCCTCGACAAGGTGGTCGGTGACGATCCCGGCCTCGTCCTCACTGCTTCCCGCGGCGATAAAGACGCGCCGCCCGATGCGGCGCAATTCGTCGTGGCTGACAACCGGCATGATCTCTCCTCAGCACTTGTCGGCGCGTTGCGGGGCGGCCGTGTAGACTCCCAGGATTTTCACTTCGGTCGAGAAGAATTCGAGCTCTTCGAGCGCGAATTTCAGCGGCCGGTCGTCGGGATGGGCCTCGACATCGGCGTAAAACTGAGTCGCGATGAAATTGCCGCCGACCATATAGCTCTCGAGCTTGGTCATATTGATGGCGTTGGTCGCGAACCCGCCCAGCGCCTTGTAGAGCGCGGCCGGCACGTTGCGCACGTTGAAGACAAAGGTCGTCACGGTCGGCCCGCCGCGCGGCGCGCGTTTCGCCTCGCGCGACATCACGAGAAACCGCGTCGTGTTGTGCGCCGCGTCCTCGATATTCGCTGCGAGCGATTGGAGGCCGTAAATCCGCCCGGCAAGCTCGGAGGCGATGGCGGCGACGGCGGGATCGCGGCTCTCGGCGAGTTCGGCGGCGGCGCCCGCGGTGTCGACCGCGACCTCGGCCGCGAGCTTGTGCTCGCGCAGGAACTTGCGGGTCTGGCCGAGCGCATGGACGTGACTGCGCACGAGCTTGATCTGATCGAGCGTCGCGCCGGGCAGCGCCAGCAAATGGTGGTGCACCGGCTCGAAATGCTCACCGATGATATAGAGCCCCGAATCCGGCATCAGGTGGTGGATGTCGGCGACCCGGCCGGCGACCGAGTTCTCGATCGGAATCATGCCCAGCGCCGCCCGCCCCTCGCGGACCGCGGCGAAGGCGTCCTCGAACTGGGTGCAGGGCAGCGTCTCCATCTCCGGAAACGCATGCCGGCAGGCGAGGTCGGAATAGGCGCCGGGCGCGCCCTGAAAGGCAATCAGTTTGGAGGGGTCGGCAGATTTCGCGGACATCTCTTATCCTGTCGTCCCGGCGAAGGCCGGGACCCACGGGTCAGTCATTCGAGCAGCGGAAGAGTGGATACCGGCCTTCGCCGGTATGGCGAAGAAAATTATTTGCTGCGCCGCACGAGCATCGCCCGCACGCGGTCCAAATCGCCCGGCGTGTCAACCTGACCGCCGTGCTGGTCGGGCGCGACCAGCATGACCGAAATCGTCATGCCGTTTTCCAGCGCGCGCAGCTGTTCGAGCCGCTCGCGGATCTCGAGCACACCGCGCGGCAAGGTCACATAACGGTCGAGCGCGTCGCGGCGATAGGCGTATAGCCCGATATGCTCGTAATGCGGCCCTTCGCCCCATGGCACCGGCAGCTTCGAGAAGTAGAGCGCGCGCGCCGGCCTTGCCGGGTCGGCGAAGCCGGCGACGACCTTGTTGACATGATCCTGGGTCAGCTGCGCGGGGTCTTCGATAACCGCGCAGAGCGTTGCGATGTCGGTGTCGGGGTCGGCCAGCGCCTCGTAGGCGAGGCGGATCGCCGCCGGCTCGATCATCGGCATGTCGCCCTGGACATTGATGACCGCGTCGTGCGCCCGATCGGGGTCGAGCGCGGTGATCGCGGCGTGGATGCGGTCGGAGCCGGTCGGCAGGTCGGGATCGGTGATTACCGCGCACCCGCCGGCCGCCTCGATCGCATTGGCGATTTCGCGGTCGCCGCAAGCGACAACCACCGGTCCCAGCTTCGCGGCCACCGCGCGCCGCCACACATGAACGATCATCGGCGACCCGGCGATGTCGGCGAGCGGCTTGTTCGGCAGCCTCGTCGAGGCCAGCCGGGACGGTATCAGGATGATCGGATTGTGCGGCGCGGCTCGCGTCATGGTTTTGTCGCGGCGGATCGGGGCCAAGGGCAAGCAGCGACAACATGCCCGGTTCGGGCCGTTGTCGGAAGCGTGATAATTGAGTTGAGCCGCCTGGCGGAATCCGGTTTGCTGCGGCCTCGACGAGGTGCGGCCCGATGGTTGCGCCGATTACGGGGAGCGGAAAGGGGCCGATGTCGTCTTTCGAGTGGAACAAGATCATTGGCTCGGTGCTGACCGCAATGATCATCGCCATGGTGACGGGGATCGTGGCGCAAAGCATCGTGCACCCCGAAAAGCTCGAAAAGGCCGCCTATCTGCCGCCGGGCGCCACCGGCGAGGCGGGCGGCGCGCCGACCCAAACCGCAGCGGCGGCGCCGGAGGACAAGCCTCAACCGATCGATATGTCGAAGGCCGATCCGAAAAAGGGCGAGCAGATCGCCAAGGTCTGCCTGCAATGCCATACCTTCAACAAGGGCGAGCCGAACAAGATCGGGCCCAACTTGTTTGGCGTCGTCGGCGACAACGAAAATATCGCGTCCGTCCCCGGTTACACCTTCTCCAGCGCCCTGTTGGCCGACAAGGACAAGAAGTGGAACCCCGACGAACTCAATCAGTGGCTGTGGAAGCCGCAATCCTTCGCGCACGGCACCAAGATGACCTTCGCCGGCCTGCCCAAGGAGCAGGACCGCGCCGACGTCATCGCCTATCTGCAAACCCTGAAATAGTCCTTTGGGAAAATAATCTCGCGCGCTGCCCTTCACTTTCCCATTGCACTGCAATGGGCCCCTCCCTCTCCCGGCAATCGGGAGAGGGGCTTGACATGACGCTCTCCCTCGCCCCGTTTACGGCGAGAAGGCAGGGGTGAGGGGCAGACGAGCGCATGAACGAAACGATCGGCCACCTCGACTCCTACCTGACGCTCGCGAATGAGCTCGCGGACGCCGCCGGCGCGGTCATCCGCCCCTATTTCCGCACCAAGCTCACCGTCGACGACAAGGCCGATCTGAGCCCGGTCACCGCGGCCGACCGCGCCGCTGAAGAGGCGATGCGACGGCTGATCGCCGCGCGCTTTCCGACGCATGGGATCATCGGCGAGGAATACGGCCGCGAGCGCGCGGATGCCGAGTTCGTCTGGGTGCTCGACCCGATCGACGGCACCAAATCCTTTATCAGCGGCGTGCCGCTGTTCGGCACGCTGATCGCGTTGGCCCAGCAAGGCGAACCGATCCTCGGCGTCATCGACCAGCCGATATCGCGCGAGCGGTGGCTCGGCGCCGCGGGGCGCGCGACGACCCATAACGGCGTGGCTATCCGATGCCGCGCCTGCCCGACCATCTCTGCCGCGACGATCTTCGCGACGACCCCCGACATGTTCAACGGCGCCGACGCCCATTCCTTTGCCCGCGCCGCCGGCGCTGCCAAGCTCGTGCGTTACGGCGCCGATTGCTACGCCTCCGGGCTCGTGGCGCTGGGTTTCGCCGATCTTGTGATCGAGGCCAGCCTCAACGTCTACGATTTCGGCCCGATGGGGCCGATCGTCGAGGGCGCCGGCGGCATCGTCACCGACTGGCGGGGAGCGCGGCTCGGGCTTTCGTCGGACGGCAGGGTGCTGATCGCCGGCGACAAGCGTACGCATAGCGACGCGCTCGCCTTGCTGCGAGGATAGCCGCCCGATACCCGCCGACTGACGGAAGGCCGGTCATGTTCAGACGATCATTCCTACTCGGCGCCGCCTTGTGGTTCGCCGCCGGGCGCGTTGCGAAAGCCGCCGTCAGCTACGGCATGTCGCTTTACGGCGACTTCAAATATCCGCCCGATTTCAAGCATTTCGACTACGTCAATCCTGACGCCCCCAAGGGCGGCACGATGAAGATGGAATCGATCGGCACCTTCGACACACTCAACCCCTTCGTCATCAAGGGCGTGCCCGCCGCCGGCATCGGATCGATCTTCGACACGCTGATGACGCGCAGCGCCGACGAAGCGTCGACCGACTACCCGCTCGTCGCCGAAAGCGCCGATCTCGCCGACGATCGCGCCTCGGTGGTCTACAATCTGAACCCGGCGGCCAAATTCAGCGACGGCAGCCCGATTGCGCCCGAGGATGTGGTGTGGAGCTTCGAGACACTGCGCGACAAGGGCGCGCCGCTCTATCGCTTCTATTATGGCGACGTCACCAAGGTCGAAATTCAGGGCGATCACGCCGTCAAGTTCACCTTCAAAAACGGCGACAACCGAGAACTTCCGGCTATCCTTAGCGAGCTGCCGGTGCTGTCGAAGGTCTACTGGTCCGGCAAGGATTTCGAAAAAACCACCCTCGACCCGCCGCTCGGCAGCGGTCCTTACAAGATCGCTTCGGTCGATCCCGGCAAGTCGATCACCTACCAGCGGGTCGACAACTATTGGGCCCAGGATTTGCCGGTCAACAGGGGCCGCTACAATGTCGATACGATCCGCTACGATTATTACCGCGACGCCACGGTCGCGCTCGAAGCGTTCAAGGCTGGCGCCTACGACATCCGCCGTGAGAACTCGTCGAAGAACTGGGCGGTCGGGTATGACAGCCCGGCGCTGCGCGACGGGCTCATCAAGAAGGTCGCGATTCCCAATCTGAACCCGAGCGGAATGCAGGGCTGGGCGTTCAACTTGCGCCGCCCGCTATTCCAGGACCCGCTCGTGCGCCAAGCGCTCGGATATGCGTTCGATTTCGAGTGGTCGAACGAGAACCTGTTCTACGGCTCCTATACGCGCACGCGCAGCTATTTCGACAATTCTGAGCTGGCCGCGACCGGCGTGCCGCAAGGCGACGAGCTGAAAATCCTCGAACCGTTCAGAAACCAAATCCCCGACGAGGTCTTCACCCAGGAATACGACCCGCCAAAATACACCGACAAGTATACCATCCGGGACGGGCTGCGCGACGCGCTTGGCCTGTTGAAGCAGGCCGGCTGGACCTTCAAGGGCGAGCAGCTCGTCAACGACAAGACCGGCCAGCCGTTCAAGTTCGAGATCTTGAATGAAGACCCGCAAATGGAACGGATCACGCTGCCGTTCATCCAGAATTTGAAGCGGCTCGGCATCGCCGCGACGCTGCGTACCGTCGATGTCTCGCAATACCAGCAGCTGATGGACGGCTTCGATTACGACATGACCGTCGTCGTGATCCCGCAATCGCTATCGCCGGGCAACGAGCAGCGCGGGTTCTTTGGCTCGGCGGCCGCCGACAACCCGGGCAGCCAGAACCAGATCGGGGTCAAAAGCAAGGTCATCGACCAGCTGATCGACGAGCTGATCCACGCGCAGACCCGCGCCGATCTCGTCGTCCATGTGAAGGCGCTCGATCGCGTCTTGCAATGGGGCTTCTACGTGATCCCGCAATTCCATCTGCCGGATTTCTGGATCGCCTATTGGGACAAGTTCCGCCGACCGCAAACCCCGCCCAAATACGATGTCGGGCTCGAAACCTGGTGGGTCGACACCACCGCCGAACAGACCATAGAGACCAAGAAAAAGAGCGAGCCGCAGAAGTGATCGCCTACGCGATCCGCCGCATCCTGTTGATGATCCCGACCTTGTTCGCGATCATGGTGGTCAACTTCGTCATCATCCAGGCGGCGCCAGGCGGCCCGGTGCAGCAGATGATCGCCAAGCTCAAGGGCAACATGGTGAGCGCCACCGCGCGCGTCACCGGCGGCACCAGCGAGACGGCGCCGGCCCAGGGCAGCGAAAGCAGCTTCTATCGCGGCGCGCAAGGCATCGATCCGGCGCTCATCAAGCAGCTCGTGCATCAGTACGGCTTCGACAAGCCGCCGCTCGAGCGCTTCGAGCTGATGATGAAGAACTATGCGACGTTCAATTTCGGCGACAGCTTTTTTCAGGACCGCAGCGTCGTCAGCCTCATCAAGTCGAAACTGCCGGTCTCGATCTCGATCGGCCTGTGGACGACGCTCATTACCTATCTGGTGTCGATCCCCCTGGGCATCCGCAAGGCGGTCAAGGACGGCAGCGGGTTCGACGTGTGGACCAGCACCGTCATCATCGTCGGCTATGCCGTGCCGAGCTTTCTCTTCGCCGTGCTGCTGATCGTGCTGTTCGCCGGCGGCAGCTATCTGACGATCTTTCCGCTGCGCGGCCTTGTCAGCGACAATTGGTGGAGCCTCTCCTGGCCGATGCGTATCGCCGATTATTTCTGGCACATCGCGCTGCCGATCACCGCCCTGGTGATCGGCAGCTTCGCGACGCTGACCATGTTGACCAAGAACTGTTTTCTCGACGAGATCAACAAGCAGTACGTGCTGACCGCGCGCGCCAAGGGCGCAAGCGAGCGCCGCGTGCTCTATGGCCATGTGTTCCGCAACGCGATGCTGCTCGTCGTGGCGAGTTTCCCGGCGGCCTTCGTCTCGATCCTCTTCACCGGGTCGCTCTTGATCGAGGTGATCTTCTCATTGGACGGCCTCGGCCTTCTTGGCTTCGACGCGGCGATCAACCGCGACTATCCGATCATGTTCGGGACGCTTTATGTCTTCACGTTGATCGGCCTCGTGCTCAAGCTGATCAGCGACCTCACCTATATGTTCATCGACCCGCGCATCGATTTCGGAACGCGCGGCGGCCGCTGACTTTTCTTCCGCCGCGACCTGATCCTTCGTTCCCGGCCGGGCTTGGCGATTGTTGGCATATCAGCCAATAGTTTCATGCCGGTGCCGCTCGGTTGACACCTCGGGGGGCCGGGGCTAAGTCAACGGCCGACACTTGCAGCCCGCTTGCGTACCTTCCGCCGGGACAAGAAGCGATGATCTCCGACCCGCGGCCTTTATCGCCCCACCTGCAGATCTATCGCTGGCAGCTCACCTCGGTGCTGTCGATCCTGCACCGCATGACGGGCCTGGCGCTGGCGGTGGGCGCGATCCTCTTGGTGTCGTGGCTCGGCGCCGCCGCCGACGGGCCGGCCTCCTTTGCCAAGATGCAGTGGTTTCTCGGCTCGCCGGGCGGGCTGATCCTGCTGTTCGGCTGGAGCGTCGCGCTGTTCTACCATCTCTGCAACGGCATCCGGCATCTGTGGTGGGATACCGGGCGCGGGCTTGAGCTGAAGAGCGTCTACGCCAGCGGCTGGACGGTCCTCGCCGCGACCGCGGCGCTGACTGTCATCGCCTGGGCCGTCGGCCTTAGCCGCTGGGGCTACTAGCGATGGCGATGGGCCGCATGCAATCGCCGCTCGGCAGGGTGCTCGGCCTCGGCTCCGCCAAGGAGGGAGTCGAGCATTGGTGGCGGCAGCGCACCACCGCGCTGGCGCTGGCGCCGCTCGTTCTGTGGTTCGTGATCTCGGTCATCGCCATGATCGGCGCCGACCGCACGGCGATGGTCGCCTGGATGCATTCTCCGATGCTGGCGGTCTTGATGATCGTGCTGATCGTCGCGACCTTCTATCACGCGGCGCTCGGGCTGCAGGTCGTCATCGAGGACTACGTTCATGGCGAGGCGATGCGGCTCACGGTGTTGGTCGTGATGCGCGCGCTCTGCATCCTTTTCGTGGTGCGCGGCGTCCTCGCGGTGCTGACCCTGGCGTTTGCCGCTGGCTGAAAGCGGAGCTGAACGATGCCTGCCGCCTATCCGGTCACCGATCACGCCTACGATGTCGTCGTTGTCGGCGCCGGCGGCGCCGGTTTGCGCGCGACCCTCGGCTGCACCGTCGGGGGGCTTAAGACCGCCTGCATCTCCAAGGTCTTCCCGACCCGCAGCCACACCGTCGCGGCGCAGGGCGGGATTGCCGCCGCGCTCGGCAATATGAGCGACGACGACTGGCGCTGGCACATGTACGACACCGTCAAGGGGTCGGACTGGCTCGGCGATCAGGACGCTATCGAATACATGTGCCGCCAGGCGATTCCGGCTGTCATCGAACTCGAGCATTTCGGCGTGCCGTTTTCGCGCACCGCCTTGGGGCAGATCTATCAGCGGCCGTTCGGCGGGCACATGCAGGAATATGGCGACGGCGCTCCGGCCAATCGCGCCTGCGCCGCCGCCGACCGCACCGGCCATGCGATCCTTCACACGCTCTATCAGCAGTCGCTGCGGAACAACGCCGAGTTCTTCGTCGAGTACTTCGCGCTCGACCTGATCATGGACGACGAGGGCGTGTGCCGCGGCGTGCTCGCCTGGAACCTGATGGACGGGACGATCCATCGCTTCCGCGCCCACATGGTGATCCTCGCGACCGGCGGATACGGGCGGGTCTATCGCACCTGCACCTCGGCGCATACCTGCACCGGCGACGGCAACGCGATGGTGCTGCGCGCCGGGCTGCCGCTGCAGGACATGGAGTTCATCCAGTTCCACCCGACCGGCATCTACGGCGCCGGCTGCCTGATCACCGAAGGCGCGCGCGGCGAGGGCGGTTACGTCACCAACAGCGAAGGCGAGCGCTTCATGGAGCGCTACGCGCCGCACGCCAAGGACCTCGCCTCGCGCGATGTGGTCAGCCGGGCAATGACCATCGAAATTCGCGAAGGGCGCGGCTGCGGGCCGCAAAAGGACCACATCCTCTTACATCTCGAACATCTCGACCCGAAAGTGTTGCATCTGCGCCTCCCGGGCATTTCCGAGACGGCAAAGATTTTCACCGGTGTCGATGTGACGCGCGAACCGATCCCGATCCTGCCGACCGTGCATTACGACATGGGCGGCGTGCCGACCAATTATCACGGCGAGGTGCTCAGGCCGACCGAGGCCGACCCCGACGCGACCTGCCCCGGGCTGATGGCGGTCGGCGAGGGCGCCAGTGTTTCCGTACATGGCGCCAACCGGCTAGGCTGCAATTCGCT
>DATJSH010000159.1:0-2153 GCA_035504235.1 Allostellaceae bacterium
AAATGATCGAGCGGGCTGGCGCCGGCGCGCTCGGTGCCGTGCTTGCGCAGCACATGAAACTGCTCCGGCGTCAGTTTCTTCTTCCACTCCTCGTCGCTCATCGCGACATCGAATTCCTTGTCGTTCGCCATGATGCTCCCCATCGGCCGAGCTTGAATATCGGTCCGATCGCGCGTTTCGCAAAGGGCGATGAAGCGCAAAAAGGCAACGCTTTACCGCAAAGGACGCAAAGACGACGCGGAGATCGCAAAGAGCGACATCGCGAGCGCGACAACCTTATTGCCCAATATTGAGGGCGCTTCGCGCCGTTCGGACAGCTTCGCGTTCTCCGCGATCCCTCTGCGTCCTCGGCGTTGAGGCGTGCTCTTGTTTTCTTAATGAATCCGCTCGCCGCTGCCCGGGGTTGGGCGAAGCAGTTCGGCGGTCGAGCGGGCGATCCAGCACCAGACGATGCATGAGAGTTCGTCGTTATCGGTGCGCAGTCGCTCCGCTTCGCGCTCGGCGACGTGCAGCGCGTCGCTGCCGTGGCGCCGCACGAGCATCAGCGCTGCTTCCCAGATTTTACGCTCGTTTGTCATCATCAGGTAAATTCCGCGGCCGCGCCGGAGTTCCTCGCAACCACCACGATCAGCCAAAAGAGGCGCCCGGCCAAGCTACATCTTGTTACATGAGCCGATCGCTTATACTGCATCCGGGTTGCGCGGCTTTCAAGCCCTGCGGAGCTGTCGTATAATCGGCTGCATGCCTGATCTTTTCGACAATTTGGCGCGGAAGCTGGACGACGACAGCTATTCCGCGAAGGACATCGAGGTTCTCGAGGGGCTGGAGCCGGTGCGCCGGCGGCCCGGCATGTATGTCGGCGGCACCGACGAACGGGCGTTGCATCACCTCGCCGCCGAGGCGCTCGACAATGCGATGGACGAGGCGGTGGCCGGCCACGCGACGCGGATCGAGCTGGAGCTTTCCGCCGAGGGCTGGGTCACGGTGCGCGACAACGGGCGCGGCATCCCGGTCGACGCGCACCCGCGCTTTCCCGGCAAGTCGGCGCTCGAAGTGATCATGACGACGCTGCATTCGGGCGGCAAGTTCGGCGGCGACGCCTACAAGACCTCGGGCGGTCTGCACGGCGTCGGCGTGTCGGTGGTGAACGCGCTCAGCGACGCGCTCTCGGTCGAGGTGGCGCGCGACCGGCAGCTTTATCGCCAGAGCTATGTTCGCGGCGCCCCGCAAGGCCCGCTGGAGACCGTCGGCCCCACCCAGAACCGCCGCGGCACGACCCTTTCCTTCCACCCCGACCCGGAGATTTTTGGGCCCGATGTCGGCTTCCGCCCGGCGACGCTCTACCGCATGGCGCGCTCCAAGGCGTATCTTTTCCGCGGCGTCGAGATCCGCTGGTGGTGCGACCAATCGATCCCACGCCCCGACGGCGTGCCGCAAGAGGCGCGGCTGCATTTCCCCGGCGGGCTCGGCGATTTCCTCGCCGCGAGCCTCGCCGAGCGGGCGCTGCTCACCCCCCGCCCCTTCTTGGGCAAAGTCGATTTTCCGGACGGCGGCAGCGTCGAATGGGCCGTCGCCTGGCCCGAGGACGAGGATGACGGGTTCTGCCACTCCTATTGCAACACGATTCCCACCGCCGAGGGCGGCACGCATGAGGCGGGGCTGCGCAACGCCCTCGTCCGCGGGCTCAAGGCGCATGGCGAGCTGATCGGCAACAAGCGCGTCGCCCAGGCCACCGGCGAGGACGTCACCACCGGCGCGGCGATGCTGTTGTCGCTCTTCCTGCGCGACCCGCAATTCCAGGGACAGACCAAGGAGCGGCTCGCCAGTGTCGAGGCCACCCGGCTGGTCGAAGGCGCGATCCGCGATCATTTCGACCATTGGCTCGGCGCCGACCCGGCGACGACCCGGCTTCTCCTCGACCGCATCTGCGAGCGCGCCGAGGAACGCCTCTCGCGCCGCCAGCAAAAGGAGCTGGCGCGCAAGACCGCGACCCGCAAGCTCCGCCTCCCCGGCAAGCTCTCCGACTGCACCAGCAACGCCGCCACCGGCACCGAGATCTTCCTGGTCGAGGGCGACAGCGCCGGCGGCTCGGCCAAGCAGGCGCGCGACCGCAACACCCAGGCGATCCTGCCCTTGCGCGGCAAGATCCTCAA
>DATJSH010000160.1:0-19185 GCA_035504235.1 Allostellaceae bacterium
TTCTTGTCGAGCGGGCTGGTGCCGGCGCGCTCCGTGCCGTGCTTGCGCAGCACATGGAACTGCTCGGGCGTCAGTTTCCGGCGCCACTCCTCGTCGCTCATCGCGACATCGAATTCCTTGTCCTCTGCCATGATGCTCCCCATCAACCGCTCTTAAATATCGGCACTGTCGGGGCCTTCGGGAAGAGGTGACGGCAGCGGGTTTAATGAATCCGCTCGTCGCTGCCCGGCACTGGGCGCAGCAACTCGGCGGTCGAGCGGGCGATCCAGCACCAGACGATGCACGAAAGCTCGTCATTGCCGGTGCGCAGCCGCTCCGCCTCGCGCTCGGCGACCTGCAGCGCGTCACTGCCGTGACGCCGTACGAGCATCAGGGCCGCTTCCCAGATCTTCCGCTCGTTGGTCATCATCTGAGTAAATTCCGTGCGCACGCCGGAGTTCCTCGCAGCCGTCACGATCGGTCAAAAGAAGCGTCAGGCCAAGCTATATGTTGTTACAACAGCCAATAGCTTATACTGCATCGTGGTTGCGCGGCTTTCAAGCCCCGAGGAGCTGTCCTATAATCCGCTGCCATGCCTGACCTTTTCGACAATTTGGCGCGGAAGCTCGACGATAGCTATTCCGCGAAGGACATCGAGGTTCTCGAGGGGCTGGAGCCGGTGCGCCGGCGGCCGGGCATGTATGTCGGCGGCACCGACGAGCGGGCGCTGCACCATCTCGCCGCCGAGGCCCTCGACAATGCGATGGACGAGGCGGTCGCCGGGCACGCTACCCGAATCGAGCTGGAACTTTCCGCCGAGGGCTGGGTCACGGTGCGCGACAACGGCCGCGGCATCCCGGTCGATGCGCATCCGCGCTTTCCCGACAAATCGGCGCTCGAAGTCATCCTCACCACGCTGCATTCGGGCGGCAAGTTCGGCGGCAACGCCTACAAGACCTCGGGCGGCTTGCACGGGGTCGGCGTGTCGGTGGTCAACGCGCTCAGCGATGCACTCTCGGTCGAGGTCGCCCGCGACCGCCGGCTGTGGCGCCAGCATTACGTCCGCGCCGTGCCCCAAGGCGCGCTCGAAGACGCGGGTCCGGTGCAGAACCGCCGCGGCACGACCCTCAGTTTCCACCCCGACCCCGAGATTTTCGGCGACGATATCGGCTTCCGCCCGGCGACGCTCTACCGCATGGCGCGCTCGAAGGCGTATCTCTTCCGCGGCGTCGAAATCCGCTGGTGGTGCGACCCCGCCGTGCAGCGCCCCGACGGCGTGCCGCAGGAGGCGCGGCTGCATTTCCCCGGCGGGCTCGGCGATTTCCTCGCGGCGAGCCTCGCCGAGCGCGCGCTGCTCACCCCCCGCCCCTTCCTCGGCAAGGTCGACTTCCCGCCAGATGGGACCCAGGGCGGTGGCAGCGTCGAATGGGCCGTCGCCTGGCCCGAGGACGAGGACGACGGGTTCTGCCATTCCTATTGCAACACCATCCCCACCGCCGAGGGCGGAACGCATGAGGCCGGCCTGCGCAACGCCCTCGTACGCGGCCTCAAGGCGCATGGCGAGCTGATCGGCAACAAGCGCGTGGCGCAAGCGACCGGCGAGGATGTCACCACCGGCGCGGCGATGCTCTTGTCGCTCTTCCTGCGCGACCCGCAATTCCAGGGGCAGACCAAGGAGCGGCTCGCCAGTGTCGAGGCCACCCGGCTGGTCGAAGGCGCGGTCCGCGATCATTTCGACCATTGGCTCGGCGCCGATCCGGCGACGACCCGGCTTCTCCTCGACCGCATCTGCGAGCGCGCCGAGGAACGCCTCTCGCGCCGCCAGCAAAAGGAGCTGGCGCGCAAGACCGCGACCCGCAAGCTCCGCCTTCCCGGCAAGCTCTCCGACTGCACCAGCAACAGCGCCACTGGCACCGAGATTTTCCTGGTCGAGGGCGACAGCGCCGGCGGCTCGGCCAAGCAGGCGCGCGACCGCAACACCCAGGCGATCCTGCCCTTGCGCGGCAAGATCCTCAATGTCGCCAGCGCCACCGCCGACAAGATGCGCGGCAACCAGGAGATCGCCGACATCATCCTCGCGCTCGGCGCCGGCGCCGGCAGCCATTACAAGGAAGAGGCGCTGCGCTACGAGCGGGTCATCATCATGACCGACGCCGATGTCGACGGCGCGCACATCGCCTCGCTCTTGATGACCTTCTTCTTCCGCGAGATGCCGCGGCTTGTCGATAACGGCCATCTCTATCTCGCGCTGCCGCCGCTCTACCGCATGACCCAGGGCAGCGTCACCGAATACGCCCGTGACGACGCGCACCGCGAGGAACTTCTGGCCAGCGTCTTCAACGGCCGCGGCAAGGTCGAAATCAGCCGCTTCAAGGGCCTCGGCGAAATGCCGCACAAATACCTCTGGGCGACGACGATGGACCCGGCGCGCCGCACCGTGCTGCGCGTCAACCTGCCCAAGCGCGACACCTCAGGCGAGGACCCGAGGGAAGACATCGCCGCCGAGACCATCGAAACCCCGGCCGAAGCCTTCCGCCGCACCGAGGCACTGGTCGAAACCCTGATGGGCCGCCGCCCCGAACTGCGCTTTGACTACATCCAGAAAAATGCGCGGTTTGCCCGAGACTTGGATGTGTAGCGATTAACGCTCATCGCCGAGTGACCGCTTCTACCCCATTTCAGCCATTAGCTGCAGCCAGCCGGATTGACCCTGGAGGGTGGATTTCTGCTGCTCGGGATTTTAGTGAGGGGGCTGAGTAGGGGAATTCAAAGCTGCCTTGTTTACATTGATCTTATGAACTACAGCCGGAGCGCGCATAGCAGCGCCACGAGCTCACCCTGCCGCCGTGTGCCTGTCTTCCCGAAAACGCTCTTCACGTGATTGCGTATCGTGCCGATCCCGAGGCGCAGACGTTCCGCGATCGTCGGCAGGCTTAATCCTTCTGCGAGCAACGTCGCGATCTGCGCCTCGCGTTCGGTTAAGCCGAACGCCTGCCGGATCACACCCGCGAGCGGGCCTACCCTATCGCGACCTGGATCGATGAGGACGGCGACCGCAGCGGTCGCAAGAAACACGTCTCTGGCGCGTCCGGCAACCGGTACGACATAGAGAAACCGGCGTTCACCGCGCGGACTGGTGATGGCGACGATAGCGGGCTGCTGCGGTGTCCTGACCGCCGCCGCGATGGCCTGGTCGAGTGGTGCTTGCGCGCGGCGTGTGGTCGAGTGAATTCGCTTTCCCCGCACTATGACACCAGGCTGCGCCGTGTCGTCGTAGCCATGCGCCCGCAGCACACGACCCCATGCATCGAGTTCGAATACCGGATCGCCACGATCGCGGAGAACGCGTGTCGTCCCCGAGGCTTCGGAATCCAGCATGCGGCGCGCGATTCGAACCGCCATCTGCAGTTTTGGTAGCAAGCAATCCAGCGCAGCAATGTCCGCGGGTTCGTAGGGCCCAAGACACGAAAAATGCTTCAGTGACAACGATACCCGCTCGTCGTCGTCGTCAGCGAGCCGGGCTTTCGCGTGATAGAAGACACCGCGCGGAAGCAGGAATTCCTGAAAATAGGGATCGCGGCGTAACGCCTCTTCGGGCCAGACATCCACATCACTGACGAAGCCCTGTCCAAAAACATGGTCGGGAAAGTACAGCCTTGGGCTAGGCGGTGCCCCGCCCGCTATCATGGTGGCGTCAGCCTCGATCCAGCTTGTCGATGAAAGCACGGCCAACGGCTGACCGTTTCGCAGGCGCATCAGCGTGGCTCCGCCAGCCTCCGCAGCCTCGGCGAGCTGCTGCAAGCCGTCCTCCCAGCCATCACCCAGCAAGGCCGCCGCCAAGAGTTCGTCGGCGGCCAATTCGGCTCTGTCGCGCTGGATCAAAGCTGGTTCCCTCCGCGTCAGCAGGGGTCGGCCAATGTCCCGAAGTATAGCGAGCAGGGCTGCAAAATCGAGACCATACCAAATGGGACGCGCGGCCCGGCGCGATCCCGTCTAATCAGCGTTACGCCAAACCGCGAGCGAATACGGGAGGTCGGGCATGGAGCGTTTCGCAGTCCTTGCGATCTGCGGTATCGCGGCTTTGCTGACGGCAAAATTCACCGCTCGGGCAAAGCCATTTGATTGGTTAGTCGACGAAGCGATGCTGTCGTGGATTTTCTTTTAGAGGGGCCCGTCTCAGCTCCGGTCTTGACCGGCGCGTTCGCCCTGACTGCTCTGCTCTTGTCCTCCGTCGCCCCGACCCCGCAATGGGTCGACCGCAGCGACTGTCGTTACCGTATTCCATTGCCGCTGGTTTGGGGCGGCCTCCTGCTGTTGGCCACCGCGTCGACGATGTTTTACGTCGATAACCCGTTGCTTATCGCGCGGTGTTTCGGATGAGCGACACGTTAAACGGAGTCGGCATTTGTTGACCCCTATTGTGGGATGGACGGCGGCGGGGCTCGTGCTCGCAACATTCTGTTGCGAACGGATGGCGTCGTTACGCTTAATCGCAATCGCCAGCAACCTGGCGTTCATTAGCTACGGATGTTTGGCGCACCTATGGCCGATTTTAGCGCTTCATGCGATCATGCTGCCTCTCAACACTTGGCGTTTGCACGGTGCCTTAGCCAATGGGGACGACCCCGCAATGCGGTGTCACTCCCCGGGGAACCGCTCGGTAAGTGCATCTGTGACACGCGCCATGCTCTCTCTGGCTCGCCTGCCGCGGGCTTGGCGGGAGCGCAATCGGCTGAGGCGCGAGTTGTCGACAATGTCGCCGGGCGATTTCGGCGATTTGCAGATCCCGCCCGGCATGATCTTCGAAGAGTGCCGACGTTGGCCTTGGCAGAACGTAAGCCCGCAATGGCGGACAATCCGCGAATGGCGGCGGTTTGTTTCATCGCGAAGCGAGAACGCGACGGCTAGGCTTCCCCCCAACCAGAAGGTCGCCGCTGACGGACGCGTCGGTGCCAGTGACCTGCTTACATAGAGACCGAGCACAGCCAGTGGTTGATCCCACGACTTAGTCCGATATGTCGGACCCCGGCGGTTTAGCTATGGTCACGCCAATGGCCCCAGTCGGCGCAAAGGGGACACCTCGGCTGTCCATTAAATTGCCACAATCGTATTTTACCGTTGCGATTATCGTCCGGCCGCTGGCGGGCGAAGCACAATCGCAAGGATCGTCGATGCCTGTAAATTTCCAGAAAAAACAGGAGAAGGGGGCGCCGCGCGCCCCGGAACACACACTAGAGCGCACGCCGGGCGGCAATGCCGGGCGCGATGCGCTCGGGCGCTTTCCGAAAGGGCAATCGGGCAATCCGGCCGGGCGACCGATGGGATCGCGCAACCGCGCGACGCAGATTGCCGAGGCCATCCTCGACGACAACGCCGGGGCGCTCACCGAAAAGCTGGTCGAGCTGGCGCTGGACGGCGACCGGATGATGCTGCGGCTCGGCTTTCAGGGCATCGTGCCGCGCCGCGCCCGCACCCGTCCGATCGAGCTGCCGGCGATCAAATCCGCCGCCGACCTCGCGCCGGCGATCGACGCGATCGCCCGCGCCGCCGCCGAGGGCGAGATCACCCCGTTCGACGCCGCCGAGCTCGCCCGCATGGTCGAGACCGCGCTGCGCGCGTTCGAGATCAGCGATTTCGATCGCCGCCTCGCGGCGCTGGAGCGCGAGGTCGAGGAAGCCAAGGCGGCGTCCGACCCGAATGAGCAATGACCCGAACGGTCCATCACCCCGAAGGACAATGACCCCGAAGGACAATAACCCATGCACGGCAGGCTTAAATCCTTGGAGCTCCGGTTCGCGCGGATTGCCGGTTTCGTCCGCGCCGGCGACAAGTATGAGGCGCACGAGCGCTCCCGGCTCCAGGTCCGCAAGGTGATCGCTGGGTTGATCCGCGAAGGGCTGACCCGCGCTGGCCTCAACCCTGACGATTCGCCCACCCTGCGCGACTTGGAGACGCCCGATCCGCTTCCGCCGCCGCCGCGGCGCTGGCGGCCGATCGACCCGCGCGTGGCCTTTTGCGAGCAGATGACGGCGCTCGCCGCGCGGATGCGCCAGCCGCCCCGGCTCGCCAGCGCCTCGCCCGTCGCGCTCCTCGCCTATTACTGCTTTGGCCCGGGCGCCCGCGCCGACCCCGACCCGGCGCCGGCGTGAGTGGCGGAACGGTCGCCCTGTCCCCGCCTGCGCGGCTTATTGAAATGGCGCGCGTGGCGAGCGCATAGTCGCGGCGGCGAGCCAATCGCATAACCCGCCAAAGCGGGAATTGTTGAACAGGAGGAACCGATGGAAAAGCTGACCAGACGGTCGCTGTTGCGTAGCTCGGTGGGAATCGCGGCAGCCGGCGCGCTGGGCCGTCCCTATATCGCCAATGCCGCGGCCACCACGGCAACGGTCTGGTGGGTGCAGGGCTTCGCTCACGAAGAAGACACTGCCTTCCAGCAGATGGTCGCCGACTACGAAAAGGCGAGCGGGAACACGATCGACTACAGTATCGTGCCGTTTGCCGCGATGCGCGAGAAAGAGGTCGCCGCGGTGACGAGCGGCCAGGTGCCCGACATCATCGATCTTGGCGACTACTTTTTTGGCGTGCTGAGCGCCTGGAAGGACCAGCTCGTCGATTTGACCGACGTCATCGAGACGCAGAAGGCGCTGTTCATGCCGACGGCGCTGCAGACCGGCTTCGCGTACAACAGCGTCACGAAGAAACGCGGCTATTACATGATCCCAAACCGCATGACGGTGAACCCGTTCCATGTTTGGAAGTCTTTGCTCGATAAGGCCGGTTACAAGATCTCGGACATTCCCAAAACCTGGGACGCCTTTTTCGATTTTTTCCCGCCGGTCGCGGAGAAATTGCGGGCGCAGGGCCAGCGCAACGTCTACGCATATTCGGTTATGATCAGCGCAGTCGGGTTCGATGCAATCGTCGCCTTCGACCATTTTATGATCGCCTATGGCGGCAAGGATTTATTCACCCCCGACGGCAAACTGCACACCGATGATCCCAAAGTCCGCGAAGCCGCGGTCAAGGCGGTCACCAGGCTGGCAGCGGCCTTCAAGAGCGGGGCCATGCCCTCGGCGATACAGAACTGGAACGATAACGACGACAACAACGCCTTTCACTCCAAGTTGCTCGTCATGGATTTCGACGGCACGATCTCGACCGAGGTCGCGCTGTGGAAGGACAAGGAGCAATACAACGATATCCTGACCTTGGGCCTGCCGCTCGGCGATGACGGCAAGCCGGTGACCAGCGTCATGGGTACGCAGGCGCTGGTGGTCCCGAAGGGTGCCCCCAACCTCACCGTCGCCAAGGACTTTCTCAAATATTCGCTCGAGCCAAAAGTGCTCGCCGCCCTGCTGAAGGCCGGGCTCGGCCGACGGCTGCCGCCGATGAAATCGATTGTCGAGAACGACAAGGCCTACTGGCTCGACCCCAACAATGAGCCGCTCGCCGCCTATACCCAGCAGGGCATCTACGGCCCGACGATCGCGCCCTACGAGGTGTTCAACCCGGCACGCGCGCAGGTCTCGACCGAGCATGTGTTCGCTCTGGCGATCCTCAATGTGATCAACAAAGGGATTACCCCTGAAGCGGCGGTCGACGCGGCCTTCAAGCGCTGCGAGGACATCTTCGCCCAATATCCGATCGAACAAACCTGACGTTTATGCCCGACATTCTCGCCGAGGTGAGGCATGTTCCGCCCATTTTAGTTCCGCATTTGCGCGAAGCGCGAACCCAGGGCGGCAATCTGGCGGTTGCCCTGGGCCTCGGCGGGGCGACGAATAGAGGGAGCCGTTCGCACCTTGCAAACTTGCCGCAGACCCCCACCTACCCGAATGTCGGCCCGGGTGGGTTCGGCTGGCTGCCTCCTCGCTTTGGCCCTGGGCTTTGTCCCTCCCGGCCGGCGGTGTTTCCGTCCTCCGATCCCCGTCCGTGTCCGGTGCGTCGCGCCTTGCGCGGCGGTGCTGTGTCTACGATTGGAGCTACGGGTTATGGCTACCGGCAAAGTCAAATGGTTCAATGCGCAAAAGGGTTTCGGGTTTATCCAGCCGACCAGCGGCGGGGCGGACGTGTTCGTCCACATCACCGCGGTCGAGCGGGCCGGCATGGACGGCTTGCAGGAAGGCCAGACCTTGAGTTACGACCTTGAGCAGGGCCAGCGCGGCCGCGTTTCCGCGGTCAATCTGAAATCCGCGTAAGGTCTCATGGCTCTGGGGGGCGCTTCGGCGTCCCCCGGTTTCCGGCAACAACGACAGGAGAAGTGCTTTTGGCCAAAGAAGAACTGCTCGAGTTTGAGGGCTCGGTCCTCGAACTTCTTCCCGATGCGCGGTTTCGCGTAAAGCTCGACAACGGGCACGAAACCCTCGCCTATTCATCCGGCCGGATGAAGAAGAACCGTATCCGCATCCTCGCTGGCGACCGCGTCACGGTCGAGATGACGCCTTATGATCTCTCCAAAGGCCGCATCAATTTCCGCCACAAGGACAGCTCCGCGCCGCCGCCGATGGCGCGCCCGCAATTCCGCCGCCGCTGACCTCACGTTTTTTCCACAACTGCCCGCTTCATCGCCAAATCGTCATCTTTTACCGGGATGATGCCGGCACTGTCGGAAAAAGCATGGCACCTAAACCGTGAAAAGATTTGACATTCCAGCGGCGCTCCCCAAATTGAAACCCGGAGCGGAACACCGCTCTTTTCTTGTATAAGGCAACCATTTTTCGATGGATTTTTCTGAACTGGGACTATCGCCCGATCTTCTTCGGGCTGTTTCAGCCGCCGGCTACACCACCCCCACGCCGATCCAACAACAATCGATCCCCCATGTGACCGCCGGCCGCGACGTGCTCGGCTGTGCGCAGACGGGCACCGGCAAGACCGCGAGTTTCGCGCTGCCGATGATCGACAAGCTGACCGCCGGGCGCGCCCGGGCGCGGATGCCGCGTTCGCTGGTTCTGGAGCCGACGCGCGAGCTCGCCACCCAGGTCGAGGCGTCGTTCGAGCTTTATGGCAAGCACCACAAGCTGACCACCGCGCTGCTGATCGGCGGCGAAAGCTTCGCCGACCAGGAGCGCAAGCTCGACCGTGGCGTCGATGTGCTGATCGCTACCCCCGGCCGTATGCTCGATCTCTTCGAACGGGGCAAGATCCTGCTCTCGGACGTGCGCATCCTCGTAATCGACGAGGCCGACCGTATGCTCGATATGGGCTTCATCCCCGATGTCGAGCGCATTGTCGGGCTGTTGTCGAAAAACCGGCAGACGCTGTTCTTCTCGGCGACGATGCCGCCGGAAATCCGCAAGCTCGCGGACGCGTTTCTCAACAGTCCGATTGAGGTTTCGGTCGCGCCGCCAGCATCTCCCGCGGAGACCGTGACGCAGTCTCTCACTGTCGTCGCGCCCGAAGACAAGCGGGAGGCGCTCCGGCGTCTGATCCGCTCCGAGGACGTCAAGAACGCGCTCATCTTCTGCAACCGCAAGAAGGACGTCGACATCCTCTACAAGTCGCTGACCAAGCACGGATTCGACGCCGCGGCGCTGCACGGCGATATGTCGCAACCAAAGCGCACCGAAACCTTGGAGCGCTTCAAGAAGGACGAAATCCGCCTCTTGGTATGTAGCGACGTCGCGGCACGCGGGCTCGACATCCAGGGTTTGAGCCATGTCTTCAATTTCGACGTGCCCTACCACGCCGAGGATTACGTGCATCGCATCGGCCGCACCGGGCGCGCCGGGCGGGAGGGCCGCTCGTTCACCATCGCCGCCCCCGAGGACGGCAAGAACGTCGCGGCAATCCAGAAACTCATCAAGCGCGACATCCCGGCGACCATCGTCCCCGGCATCCCGACCGAAGAGCTCGACTTCGAGGGCGAGCGCAGCTATCGCGGCCGTGGCCGACAAAGCGCCAGTGCGCGCTCGCGCTCGGCGCGCGGCGACGAACGGCCGGCGCAGCGTCGCAAATCAACCGACCGCGCTGCCAAACCGATCCGCCAAGACGAGAGCCATACTACCGAGACACGGCACGAGCGGCCGGCCTCGGACAACACCGTCACGCCGTTCCCGAAGCGCCGGCCGCGTCCTGTTGAGCACGACGACGCGCCGATTGCGCCTGGCTTTGGCGATCACATGCCGGCATTTCTGCGCCGGGCGGTACCTTCGGTCGCCAGCCGCGGTTAAAGCCTGGTACTATTGCCTGGCTTGAGTGCGCCGCGCCTGGATGGGTTAGGTCGGCATGAAGACGATTTTCGTCATGGTCAAATGCGAGCTCGGCAAGGCTTACGCGGTCGCCGACGAGGTCGTGCAGGAGGTCGAGGAAGTGTCGGAGGTCTATTCGATCTCCGGCGAATTCGACCTCATGATCAAGTTTTATTTATCCGACAACTCCGATATCGGCCATTTCGTCACCGAACGCGTCCAGGTCCTGCCGGGGATCAAGGACACATTCACGCTCATCGCCTTCAAGGCGTTTTCCCCCGGCGCGGCCGGCGGCTGAGCGGCAAATTCGAGGGGATGGGATGGCTGATAACTGGGTGAAGGCAGCCGATCGCAGCGCGCTCGGCGACGATGAGGTGATCGGCGTCATTGTCGAGGGCCGCGAGATCGCGCTCTACAAGACGGACGGGGACATCTTCGCCACCGACGACATCTGCACCCACGCTTACGCCAAATTGTCGGACGGCTGGATGGAGAAGGGCGAGATCGAGTGTCCGCTCCACGCCGGCCGCTTCGACATCAAGACCGGCAAAGCCACGGCCCCGCCCTGCGTCGACGACGTCAAAACCTATCCGGTGCGGGTCGAGGGGGGCGAAATTCAGGTGAAGCTCGACTAGGATCGCGGCGCCGAGCTGGTTTTCCATAAGAGCAGGGCCTCTGCCGCCAAAACAGCTGAGTGTCGTCGCTCATCGACTACCCTCCGTTGCCAGGCGCCAGCCAAGCTAGGCATACACCCGCTGGTAGAGGCCGATGATCTCGTCTTCGGACGGGACACGCGGGTTGTTGGCTGGCGAGCCCGAGGCAATCGCTTGCGACGCCATGATCGGCAGCAGTTGGTCGTAGCGCGCCTTGGAAATCCCATACGCCTTGGGGCTCGGCACCTTGAGGTCGACGTTGAGCGCGCGCAGCGCGTCGAGCAGCCGCGCGACCGCGGCTTGGCTCCCCTCGCCTTCCTCGGCGACACCCATCGCCCGCGCGCAATCGGCGTAGCGGTCGAGCGCGGCCGGCGCGGAGAACGCGGTGATCTCGGGCAGCAGCATCGCGTTTGACAGGCCGTGCGGCACATGGAAGAAGGCGCCGATTGGCCGGCTCATGCCGTGCACCAGCGCAACGCTGGCGTTGGAGAATGCCATCCCGGCAGTCGTCGCGCCGAGCATCATCGCCTCGCGCGCCGCGCGGTTTTGCGGGTCGGCGCAAGCAGCGCGGATGTTCCGGGCGATAAGCCCCATCGCGTTCCTCGCCATGCCGTCCGTGTACGGATTGGCGCGTTTCGAGACATAGGCTTCGATCGCGTGAGTCAGGCTGTCGATGCCGGTGTCGGCGGTGAGCCGCAAGGGCATGGTCAAGGTCAGCTCGAAATCAACGATTGCCGCTGTCGGACAGCAAGCGAGCCCGGCGATCAGCATCTTCTCATCGGTCTCGGTGTCGGTGATGACTGTAAATCGCGTCACCTCCGAGCCGGTGCCGGCGGTGGTTGGGATAGCGATGATCGGCAGCCCGATCTTCGGGATATCGTTCGGCACCTTGTAGTCGCGCATTTGCCTGCCATTGGCGTGCAGCACCGACAAGCCCTTCGCGGTGTCGATCGGGCTGCCGCCGCCGATCGCGACGAGGCTGTCATAGGGCGCCTCCTCGAGCCGCTCGACGCCGGCGGCAATCACCTCGGTCGTCGGGTCGGAGACGGTGTCCTGAAACACGCCCCAAGACATCTCAGCCGCGCCCAACAGCGACGTCGCCTGGTCGAGAATGCCGCTTCCGGCGATGAACGGGTCGGTCACGATCAGCGGATGCCTAAGGCCCAGCCGCGCCATCAGCGCCGGCAATTCGTCCAGCGCGCCGCCACCAACCGACAACAACCGCGGCGTCGTGATCAGTGCCGCCATCCGACCCTCCCTGCAAAAGCGAAAGGCAGGATAGCAACAGGGTTAGTCCTCCGCAGCCATCTCTGCTGTCGCGGTCGCGTAGACCTCGGAGTCAAAGCGCTCAAGATAGATAAAGGGCGCCAAATCCGCGAACCCGCATCGCCGGTAGAGCGAGGCCGCGTTGCTGGTCACCAGCAGCCAGCGGCGCAGACCCTGCAGTGGCTCGTGCGCCATGATCGCCTCGACCAGGAATTGCCCGAGTCCGGCATTGCGATGCTCGGGGATGACAAACACGTCGGCGAGATAGGCAAAGGTCGCCTCGTCGCTGACGACACGAGCAAAGCCGATCTGCTTGCCGTCGGCATAAAGCCCGAAACACAGCGAACGGGTGATCGCCTTCTCCAGCGTCCCGCGCGGAATGCCGCGCGCCCAATGCGAACAGCGCGACAGGAAATCGTGGATCAGCCCGATGTCGAGCCGGTCTTTGGCGGTATCGATCTCGCAAGCGACCCCGCCGGCGTTCCGGCGGGCTATGACGCTCTGGGTCATCGGACACTTCCCCTGCAGGGCGGAGCTTCGACAAACGCGGCGCGCCGGCAAAGGCGCGCCGTTGCAGCCCACAAGGGGCTGCTAGCGCATTCGTCGTCGAAGAGCTCGCAGGGCGTCTTTCATGGCGGGGTCAAAAATGGTGATTACGCGCCCGCTGTCAACCCGCGATCGGGTCAACCCGGCTTTTTCAGCCGGAAGCGCAACACGCCCCCCGCCTCCTCGCCACTATCGATTAGCTCGCATCCGGTGGTCTGACAGAAATGCTCGAAATCGTTGACCGCGCCGGGGTCGGTCGCGAGGACTTCGAGGGTGCCTCCCGCCGGCACGTCGCGCAGCGCCCGACGCGCCTTCAGCACCGGCAGCGGGCACAAGAGCCCGGTCGCATCGAGGATCGAGTCGGCCGGAACATCGGTCATTCACACTTCCTCCATAATCGCGGATTTGATCGCGTGGATGCGCTCCTCATCCCGTTTGTAGAACGTCCACTGCTTGATCCGTTTCGCGCGCACCGCGCCAATCTCGGTCAAAAGCTTCATATGCTCGGTGACAGTCGACCGGCTGACCCCAAGCTTCTCGGCGATCAAGAGGCCGCATACGCCGTCTTCGACCAGATCGCCGTCGATCTGCTCGCGGAAATGCGCGCGCGGGTCCTTGAGCCAATCGAGGACCTGAAGGCGGCGTTCGTTGGCAAGGGCGCGGAGGGCGTTGGAAATGTCCATTTCGGGAATTGGCTAATTTCCTAAAAAATGCCATTCTCATCGACGAATGCAAAGCCCTGAAATGCAAGATATCCCGATCGATCGCGAGCAGATCGCCGCAAATGAGCGGCTGATCCGCCCCTATGTACGGCGCACGCCGGTCATCACCGTCGATGCCAGCGATTTCGGCCTGGCGCCGCGGCCGCTGGCGCTGAAACTCGAATTCCTGCAGCACACCGGTTCGTTCAAGCCGCGCGGCGCCTTCACCAATCTGCTGACGCGCACGGCGCCCGCGGCAGGCGTGGTCGCGGCCTCGGGCGGCAACCACGGCGCGGCCGTGGCCTTCGCGGCGATGCGGCTCGGGATCAAGGCGGCGATCTTCGTGCCAAAGATCGCCTCCCCCGCCAAGCTCGACCGCATCCGCTCCTATGGCGCCGAGCTGGTGGTGACCGGCGAGGTGTATGCCGAGTCGCTGGCGGCGAGCGAAACGCGGGTCGCCGAGACCGGCGCGCTCGCGATCCATGCCTACGACCAGCCGGAAACCCTGCTCGGCCAGGGCTCGGTCGGCCTCGAGTTCGAGGCCGACCGGCCGGATATCGACACGCTGTTGGTCGCGGCCGGCGGCGGCGGGCTGATCGGCGGCATCGCCGCGTGGTACGCCGGCCAGACCCGCCTGGTCTCGGTCGAGCCGGAGGCCGCGCCGACGCTGCATGACGCGCTGAAGGCCGGTCGCCCGGTCGACGCCCCGGCCGGCGGCATCGCCGCTGACTCGCTGGCGCCGCGCCGGGTGGGGCAAATCATGTTTCCGATCGCGCAGCGCCATGTCGCCGAAACCGCGCTCGTGACGGATGAGGCGATCCAAGACGCGCAGCGCCGCTTGTGGGATGTGCTGCGGGTCGCGGCCGAGCCGGGCGGTGCGACGGCGATGGCCGCGCTGCTCTCCGGCCGCTACCGTCCGGCCAAGGACGAGCGCGTCGCCGTGCTGCTCTGCGGCGCCAATACGAATGCAGTCGATTTCGGCCGCTGAGTTGTCCGCCAGCGATGGGGCTGGCTGTTTTATCAGCGGATTTACAGCCAGCGACAGCAGAGCGGTTTCCTTTTATGCCGCGTCGCGGAACGGGCGCGCCTGACCTGTTTCGCCTGCATCTGCTGAAAATCTGCAGGCGTCGAAGCTGCACCTCATAGCCGGTAGGCTATGCATCACCCGGACGATAATCGCAACATAAAATACGATTATGGCAATTTTTAAGAGAGCCAAGCCGCTGGTTCATTGAGTGGAGGCCAAGCCCGACCATGACGAGTAGGGAGAAATACCCTACCTAAAGAGAACGCGTCCTGACCGAACTTGCCGCTGCACGGGAAGCCGTTGGGGACGCTACGGCGCGCACGGCCCCCGCGCCTGACGCAGGTTCAGGACGTGGCGGCCGCCGCTCGCTGGCGGACGGATTTTCGCCTCGGCCGGTTGCGAGCGATCTTCACCTTGGCCTTTTCGATTCCCGCTTCGGCCTGGTCGAGAGCGGCCTCGACTTTCTTCCCGAGGCCCGCGCCGATGCCTCCACGCGCGGCGATGCGGCCGAAGCTTTCCTTGATCTGGTCGAGCTCCTTCTCGGTCAGATCTTCGAGCGTTAACAGTCTGTTGCGGGCGCCGGCATGCGCGCGGATAAGCTCATCGAGTTTTAGCTGCACCGCGCTTGCATCGCGGTTCTGCGTGTTCTGAATCAGGAACACCATGAGAAAGGTGACGATGGTGGTGCCCGTGTTGATCACTAGCTGCCAGGTATCTGAATAGTCAAACAGCGGTCCAGTGACGCCCCAGGCGACGACGACGGCCACCGCTATGCCGAATGTCGAGGCGCGACCGCACTGGCGCGATGTCCACTGCGCGGCACGAGAAAAAAACTGAGAAGACGACATGGCCGAGGTCCATCGATCTTTTGAAGGCGATGGGATAACGCTTGCGGCTTACGCGAGTTGCACCAGACGAAAAAACGATGCGGTTTAGCCGAACTTGCCGTTGCGCGGGAAGCCGTTGGGCACGCTGCGGCCGGCGCCGCCGCGGGCGCCGCGCCAGGCGGTAAGGTCGGTCTCGGTGCGGGTGCGGTTCTCGCCCTGGCGCCATGAAAGGCCGTCGGCCAGGCGGAACACCTTGGCGTCGGCGAGGGTGCCCATCCGGTAGCGCTGCAGGATGACGCCCCGGCCGCGGGCGATCTCGGGGATCTCGTCGAGGTCGACCACCAGCATCCGCCGGTTCTCGCCGACGAACGCCGCGGCGTCGCCATAGGCCGGCACGCAGACGCAGGCCTTCTCATCCTTACCGGGCGAGAGCACCTGCTTGCCGGCGCGGGTCTGCGCCAGCGCCTCCTCGCCATCGACGATAAAGCCCCGCCCGTCGGTCGCGGCGACGAGGATTTTCATGCCAAGCCGATAGGGAAACATCGCCACGATTTCGTGCTCATTGGCGAGGTCGATCATCACCCGCAGCGGCTCGCCCTGGCCGCGGCCCGACGGCAGGCGATCGACCCCGAGCGTGTAAAAGCGGCCATTGCTGCCGAAAATCACCAGGCGGTCGGTGGTCTCGGCCGGCACCGCAAAGCGCGGGCCGTCGCCCTCCTTGTAGCGCTGCTCGGCGGCGGCAACGTTGTGGCCCTTGACCGCGCGGATCCAGTCCTTTTCCGAGCAGAGAATGGTGACGGGCTCGCGCTCGATGAGCGCCGTCACCGGTATGGCGACCGGCTCCGGCGCCTCGCCGATCGTCGTGCGCCGGCGGCCCATCGCGGTGTCGCCGCCAAATTCCTTTTGCGTCGCGGCGATCTCCTTCGACAGCGCGGTCCATTGCCGGCGGTCGCTCGACAGCAGCTTTTCGATGTTGCCAGCCTCGGCGCCCAGCTCCTCCAATTCCTTGCGGATCGCCACTTCCTCGAGCCGGCGCAAGGCGCGCAGCCGCATGTTGAGGATCGCCTCGGCCTGAGCATCAGTGAGGCGCCAGCGCGCCATCATCGCGTCCTTGGGCTCGTCCTCCTCGCGGATGATGCGGATCACCTCGTCGAGGTTGATATAGACGATGACGAGGCCGCGCAGCACCTCCATGCGCCGTTCGATCGCCGCCAACCGGTAGCGGCTGCGCCGCTGCAACACGATCCGGCGATGATCGAGAAATTCCCGCAATACCTCCTTCAGGTTCATCACCCGCGGCACGCCGGCGGGGTCGAGGACGTTGAGGTTCAACGGCACCCGCACTTCCAGCTCGGTCGTCCGGAAGAGCTGTTCCACCAGCACGTCGGGATCGACATTGCGGGTCTTCGGCTCGAACACGAGCCGCACGTCTTCGGCCGATTCGTCATGGACATCGGCGAGCAGCGGCAGCTTCTTTTCTTCAAGCAGCGCGGCGATCTTTTCGATCAGCCGGCTCTTTTGCACCTGAAAGGGAATTTCGGTGACGACGATCTGGTAAAGCCCGTGGCCGAGCGGCTCCTTGATCCAGCGAGCCCGCAAACGAAAACTTCCCCGCCCGGTTTCGTAAGCGGCGCGGATACCGTGGGCGGGCTCGACCAGGATGCCGCCGGTCGGGAAATCGGGGCCCGGCATCAGCGCCACCAGCTCGGCGACCGACGTGGTTGGGTTGTCGATCAGATGCAGCAGCGCCCCGCAGATCTCGCCGACATTGTGCGGCGGGATGCTTGTCGCCATGCCGACCGCGATCCCCGCCGCGCCGTTGGCGAGCAGGTTCGGAAAGCGTGCCGGGAGGACGACAGGCTCCGAATTCTCGCCGTCATAGGTCTCGCGGAAATCGACCGCGTCCTCGTCGATGCCTTCGAGCATCGCGCGCGCCACCGCCGACATGCGGCTTTCGGTGTAGCGCATCGCCGCGGCGTTATCGCCATCGATATTGCCGAAATTGCCCTGGCCGTCGACCATCGGATAGCGCTGCGCGAAATCCTGCGCCAGGCGCACCATCGCGTCGTAAATCGCGGTGTCACCGTGGGGATGGTACTTGCCGATCACCTCTCCGACGACCAGCGCGCATTTCCGATAGGCGGCATTGGGCTCCATGCGCAGCTGGTTCATCGCATGGAGGATGCGGCGGTGCACCGGCTTCAGCCCGTCGCGCACGTCCGGCAGCGAGCGCGCCACGATCGTCGACAGCGCGTACGACAAATACCGCTCGCCGAGCGCATCGGCGAAATCGACGTCCTGGATGCGCTCCACGACATCCGCCATGGTCGTCAGGTCCCTGTTGTCGTCAGGCCGCCGTCATATCAGCGGGCATCATACCAGCGGGCATCATACCAGCCGGCGGAGGCGGTCGGCGAGGCGGGCACGCGCCTCGGGCAGGGTGCGGCCCTGCGGCTCCAGCAGGTGGTGGTGCAGGAAATGCGCTGTCAGCGCGAGACCGGCCGCGATGTCAGCCGGGGCAGCCACCGCGTCGCGCCACAAAAAACCGGGCAGCGGCAAGAGCTTGTCGTGATAGGGCGCACCCGCCGAGCGCGACACCGCACGCCCCGAGCGCGGCGAGACATAGGCGAGGTCGTCATTGACCCCGGTCGCGGCGCAAGCCGACAGGTCGAGGCCAAACCCCAAAGCGGCGAGCAGCGCGCATTCCCAGGCGACGTAATCGGGCGGCCATCGCGCAGAATCGAATGACGCGATAAGCCGGCCAAAATCGTGAAACACATCGCCGTGCGGCTCGCGCTCGGGCAGCGTCAGCGCGATCAGCGCCGCGGCGGCGGAGAGCGCCGAGAGCCGGTCGGGATCGTCGATCAGCCCGGCGGCATGCGGGCGCAACAATTCGACCTCGAAGGCGCCAAGATGCTCCGGCAGCCGCCCCCGCCAGACGACGGCGACGAGATTACCGGGCTGGAGCAGCGCGCGTCTTTTTGGCGTTTGCCCGCCGCGGACCAGGCCGGCGTGCCTTCCATGCGCTTCGGTCAGTAGCTCGACGATCAGCGCGCTTTCGCCATGCCGCCGCGCGGTCAGTACAAAGCCGGTGTCGCGCCAGTCCATCAGCGCTCAAACATTGAAATCGATGCCCATCGCCTGGAAGCGCTCGGGGTCGTCGAGCCAGTTGTCGCGCACCTTGACGAAGAGGAAGAGGTGCACCTTGCGGTCGAGCATCGCGCCCAATTCGACGCGGGCGCGGGCGCCAATCGTCTTGATGCGCTTGCCGCCCTCGCCAAGCACGATCGCCCGTTGGCCGGGCCGGCGGACATAGATCACCTGCTCGACGCGCACGCTGCCGTCCGGCCGCTCCTGCCAATTTTCGGTCTCGACCGTCGCCGAATAAGGCAGCTCGTCATGGAGCTGCAAAAACACCTGCTCGCGCGTCACCTCGGCGGCGAGAAAGCGCTCGGGCGCATCGGAGAGCTGATCCGGCGGGAACAGAAACGGCCCTGCCGGCACGCTTGTCGCGAGGTGCTGGCGCAAATCCTCCACACCATCGCCGGTGAGGCCCGAGATCATGAAAATCTGCTCGAAGTGACCCTCTTTAGACAATTGAGCTGCAAGGGCCAGCAAGATTTCGCGACGCACCAGATCGATCTTGTTGAGCGCGAGGATCGCGGGCCGTCGCTCGGCTTTGAGCCGCTCGACGATGCGCCGCGTATCGTCGTCGCAGCCGTGCACCGCATCGACCAGCAGCACGCTGACATCCGCATCTGAGGCGCCCGCCCAGGCGGCGGCGACCATCGCCCGGTCGAGCCGCCGGCGCGGCGCGAAGATGCCGGGCGTATCGACAAAGATCAGCTGCGTATCGCCGTCGGTGGCGATGCCGAGGAGGCGGCTGCGCGTCGTCTGCACCTTTGGCGTGACGATCGCCAGCTTTTGCCCGACCAGGCGGTTGAGCAATGTCGATTTGCCGGCGTTGGGCGCGCCGATCAGCGCGACATAACCGCA
>DATJSH010000161.1:0-13659 GCA_035504235.1 Allostellaceae bacterium
CGAGTAGCCCGAGGGCATGTCGATCGCCAGGATATTGGCGAACTCGGTGAGGTTGGCCTTGCCGAGGATCACCGCGCCCGCGGCGCGCAGCCGTTTGACGACGGTCGCATCCTCTTTGGCGCGCGCCCCTTCGAGCGCGAGCGAGCCGGCGGTGGTGTGCTGGCGGTCGCCGGTCGCGATATTGTCCTTGACGAGGATCGGAATACCGGCGAGCGGCTGACGCTTCGACGGCTTCTGCCCATCGCGCTCGGTGGCCAAAGCAAGAGCGTCGGGGTTGACCTCGCGCACCGAATTGAGCGCCCAGCCGGCGCGGTCATAGGCCTCGATGCGCGCGAGATAGCCGCGCGTCAGCGACGACGATGTGGTGCGCCCATCGACGAGCGCCTGCTGGATGTCGCTCAGCGAAGCGTCGTAAAGATCCACGCCGCTATTGCCCCAGATACCAGTCGTGGATCTGCTCGCCGGTCCAGCACAGCACGTCCTGGTGCCCGCTGATATGGGCGAGCGCGGTGCGGAAATATTTGAGCCGGTGCGGCGCGCCCATGATGTAAGGGTGGGCGACCAACGCCATGATCCGCGCCGACTCCCGCGCGTCGCGGTAAAGCTGCTCGAACTGGTCGATCGCCCGGTCGCAATATTCCGACGCCTTGTGATGCTGGATCAGCATCATCGCGACGTCGTTGCATTCCTGCGTGTAGGGCAGGTTGACGATGCTCTTGCCGCCGCGCGTCTTCAATCGCACCGGCTGGTCGTCGAGCACCCAGTCGCAGACATAGTCGTAGCCCGCCTCGGCAAGGAGATCGGGCGTATCCCATGTCTCGGTGAGGCCGGGGCCGAGCCAGCCGCGCGGGTTCCTGCCGGTCGCCTCGCGGATCGCCGCCGAGGTTTTTTCGACATCCGCTTTCTCGTCGGCGACCTTCTGCATGTTCTTTTGGGAGAAGCCGTGGCCGATGAATTCCCAGCGCCGCTCTTTGGCGGCGTCGACGATCGCGGTGTAGCGGGCGATCGCCGAACCGTTGATCGCCAGCACCGCCGGCACGCGTAGATCGTCGAATACCTCGAGCATCCGCCAGAAGCCGACGCGGTTGCCGTATTCATGCCACGCCCAGTTGGGGATGTCGGGCAAGGGCGACCCGCCCGCCGGCGGGGTCAAAACCGTGCGCGGCATCGCCTCGTTGATGTCCCACTCCTCGACATTGACGATGACCCATAGCGCGAGCCGCGCGCCGTCGGGGAGCACCAGCTTCTTGCGCTGGGAAATGGGCGAGTAGTCGAGGCGTTCGTTGGGGAGCATCGCGGGTTCCTGTCGCTGTATCCACGGCATTGGTCATCCAGCTTTCGCCTTCTCGTACCACTCCAATATCTCCACCCCGTTCCAGTGCAGCACGCCGTCGTGCTTGGCGATGTGGTCGTAGACCGCTTCGAGGTATTTGATCCGGTGCGGCTGGCCCGAGATGTAGGGGTGGATGGCGATCGCCATCACCTTGGCGCGCTGGGCGCCTTCCTGGTACAGGCGGTCGAATGTGTCGATGCAGCGCCGGGTGAAATATTCGCTCTCATGGTGCTGCACGATCATCATCGGGATGTCGTTGAGCTCGACCGTATAGGGCAAGGTCACCAGCGGGCCGTTGGCGGTCGCGATCGTTGTCGGCTCGTCGTCATAGACCCAGTCGCCGATGTACTTGATGCCCGCGGCGGCGAGTAGCTCCGGCGTGTCATAGGTCTGCGTCAGGCCCGGCCCGAGCCAGCCGACCGGCTTTGACCCGGTGAACTTCTCGATCACCGCGATCGCCTTGTCGATCATCGCCTTCTGGTCGTCGATCAGGTGCATCGGCCCCTGCTCGTAGGCATGGCCCATGAACTCCCAGCCGGCGTCATGACACGCCTGGGCGACGCGCGGGTAGTCCTCGCAGACCCGCGCGTTGATCGACACCGTCGGGCGGATGTCGAGCCGCTTGAACAGATCGAAGAAACGCCACACCCCGACCCGCATCCCGTATTCGTGCCACGACCAGTTCGGCACGTCGGGCAGCAGCACCTGCCCCGTCGGCGCGGGCAGCACCTGGCGCGCCATCGGCCGCGAGATGTCCCAGACTTCGAGGTTGACGATCGGCCAGACGACGATCCGCGCGTCGCCCGGGAGCTTCAATGGCGCCCTGTCGACAATCGCCGAATAGGGCACGCGCTCGCGCGGGATCATGGGCTCCTCCCTTCAACGAGCCGGATGCTTGCGCCGATCGCCTTGTCGATGCAACGGGCGATGAACCGCTCGCCGTGTCACGGTGTTTGTGACCGACGCCTGGGCGACGCCGGGACGATGCTGCATTGCGGCAATGCGCCCCAAAGGGCGCCGCCGGCGTTGACGATGCCCCCAGCCGACCACAATTTAGGCGTAACCGATGGGAAATATCGCCCAGAGCTTGGATTAAGGGGGCCGGGGGTCCATGCGTTCGCGTAACCACAAGGGCAATGTGTTTGTCGGCAATTTGCCGACGGAATTTACCGACGAGCGCCTGGCCGAGGTGTTCGACCCGTTCGGCATGGTGCTTTCCGCGGCGATCGCGCGCGATCCCAATACCGGGGCGCGGCTGCGTTACGGGTTTGTCGATATCGCCACCGAAAAGGCTGCGAAGGCGGCGATCGCCGGGCTCAACGGCACCCAGGTCGACGGCTCGAAGCTCTCGGTGCAGATGAGCGAGAAGCCGGCCAAGAAGGCGCCCGGCGCCGGCAACGGTCCGGGCGCGGGCCCGGCCAAGCGGCCGGCGCTGCGCGTCACCCCGCGGATCACGCCGCGCGAGGGCGAGCCCGGCTATACCGCCGTCGCCCGCCCGCAGTCGAACTTTCAGGTCGAGCGCCGCCCGCTGCGTCCGATCATCCGCCGCCCGGCGCCGTAATCAAATACGGCGGCACGAACGTGTCGCCGCATTTCAGATCAACACCACGCCCGCCTGGCGCATCTCGTCGAGCGCGCGAGCGAGCGAGCCGTCGACATCGATGCCGCGGCACGCGTCGCGCACCACGCTCGCGGCAAACCCCGCCGCGACCGCGTCGAGCGCCGAATAGAGCACGCAGAAATCGGTGGCGAGGCCGCACAGGGTCACCCGGCTGAAGCCGCGCTCCCTGAGATAGGCGGCGAGCCCTGTCGCGGTCTTGCGGTCGTTCTCGCGGAAGGCCGAATATGAATCGATTGCCGAATGGTAGCCCTTGCGCAGCACCAGCTCGGCATGCGGCACGTCGAGCGCCGGGTGAAACGCCGCCCCCGGGGTCCCCTGCACGCAGTGGTCGGGCCATAAAATCTGCGTTCCATAAGGCGTCTCGGCCGGCTGCTTTCCGGGATGCGCGCTGGCAAAGGACGAATGGCCCGGCGGGTGCCAGTCCTGGGTCAGCACGACATGCGCGAATTCGCGCGCCAGTCGGTTAACCCCCGGCACGATCGCGTCGCCCTCCGGCACCGCGAGCGCGCCGCCGGGGCAGAAATCGTTCTGCACGTCGACCACGAGCAGCACATCCCGTTCGGTCGATTCTTGCATGGCGGCCTTCGCTTTCTCCGCATGACAGCGCGAATGATTATCGGCTTCACTCATCGACAAAGACAACGGTGGGGGGAACCTTATGCTCGCCTGGTACCGCGACCTGAACGCCAAAGAGCGCAGCACGATGTGGGCCTGCTTCGGCGGGTGGTCGCTCGATGCGTTCGACGTGCAGATGTACAGCTTCATCCTGCCGACGATCATCACCGTTTGGGCGATGTCGAAGGGCGAGGCGGGGCTGATCGGCACGGTAACCCTGCTGATCTCGTCGCTCGGCGGCTGGTTTTCGGGTGCGCTCGCCGACCGCTTCGGCCGGGTAAAGATGCTGCAGATCACCATCCTCTGGTACTCGGTCTTCACGTTCTTCTGCGCCTTCGCGCAGAATTTCGAGCAGCTCTTCATCCTGCGCGCGATGCATGGTTTCGGCTTCGGCGGCGAGTGGGCCGCCGGCGCGGTGCTGATGGGCGAGGTGATCCGCGACAAATATCGCGGCCGCGGGGTCGGCATCGTGCAGACCGGCTGGGCGATCGGCTGGGGCGCCTCGGCCATCGCCTATACCGCGGTCTATTGGCTGTTTCCCGAGACGCTTGCATGGCGCGTACTGTTCGCGATCGGGCTGGTGCCGGCGGTCTTCGTGTTCTGGGTGCGCCGCCACATCGACGAGCCGGAAATCCATCAGGCGCGGCGTCAGGCGGCGCCTTCGCTCGGTCTTGCCCATCTCTTCTCGGCGTTCCGCGGTCCGTATCTGTGGACAACGGTCAAAGTGGCGCTGATGGTCAGCGGCGCGCAGGGCGGAGGCTATGCGATCGGCATCTGGATGCCGGCCTATCTGCGCACCGTCCGGCATCTGTCGGCGACGACGACGGGCGGCTTTCTCATCGTGCAGATTCTCGGCGCGCTGATCGGCTTCCTGATCGGCACCTATCTCAGCGATGCCATCGGCCGAAAATGGACCTTCCTGTTTTCGGCGATCGGTTCGTTGGTGATGGTGCTGATCTTCATGTTCGCGCCGCTCAGCGACGCGGGCATTTTTTGGCTCGGCATCCCGCTCAACATTTTCCTGCTGATCAAATTCCCGCCGATGGGACCGTTCATGACCGAGCTCTACCCGACCGCCATCCGCGGCACGGGCCAAGGGTTCTGTTACAATGCCGGGCGAGCGATCGGCTCGTTCTTCCCGACCATGGTGGGCTTTGTCAGCGAGGGCATGCCGCTCGGCACGGTCATCGCCATCTTCAGCGCGGTGGCATTCGGCGGGATGATCCTGATGCTGCTGATGCTGCCGGAAACGCGCGGGCGCAGTCTCGCCGAGCTCGACGGCATCGCCGCCGCGCCCGGCAACTGAGCGTCCGCCTCAGCGGCGGAACACGGCGACCAGCTCGAGGTGCGGCGCCCAGACGAACTGGTCGACCGGCGTCACCTGCTGCAGGCGATAGCCGCCGGCGACGAGCAGCGCGGCGTCGCGGGCAAAGGTCGCGGGGTTGCATGACACCGCGACAATTGTCTCGATCGTGCAGCCGGCGAGCGCCTCCGCCTGTCGCCGCGCACCGGCGCGCGGCGGATCGAACACCGCCCCGGCATAAGGCGCCAGCTCGTCAGGTGACAGCGGCGCACGATCGAGGTCGCGCCGCTCGACCGTGACCTGCTTCAGGCGCGCGACGGCCTCCGACAGCGCGACCGCGGCAGCCGCGTCGCCCTCGACCGCGTGTATCGAACCACCCTGCGCCAGCGCCAGGCTGAACGCGCCGAGCCCGGCATAGAGGTCGAGCGCCGGGCGCAGGGCGCCAATTCCGGCGATCGCCTCGGCCGCGAGGATCGCCTCGGCCGCCGCGCTCGCCTGCAGGAAAGCGCCCGGCGGAAACGGCACCGGAATCCCCGAGAAGACGACGCGCACCGGGCGCCGCTCGGCGATCGGAATGTCGTTGCCGCGAGAGCGCCAGCCGACCCGCGCGAGATCGTACCGCTCGGCCATCGCCGCCAGCGCTTCGAGCGCCGCGAGGCCCGGCGGCTCGACCGTTTCGATCAGCAGATCGACCCCGCTGTCGCAGCGCGTCAGCATCGCTTCGGCGCTGCCGCCCGGCGGCAGGATCGCGCCCGCCGCCTGCCGCAGCGGCTCGACAAGAGCGAACAGCGCGGGCTCCAGCACCGCGCATTCCTCGATGTCGATGAGCGCGTGGCGAAACCGCTCACGAAAGCCGACAACCGCCGGCGCGCCCGCATCGCGCGGTTGCTCGATCCCGAGCCGCGCACGGCGGCGCTGCGGTGACACGGTTTTGAGCCGCGCAACCACGGCCGGGTCGAGCCCGGCCCGGCGCAGCGCCGCCGTGAGCGCGCCGAGCTTGACCGCGCGATAATCCTCGGCCGTCAAATGCTGCAGCGCGCAGCCGCCGCAGCGCCCGAAATGCCGGCACACCGGCTCTGCGCGCCGCGATCCCGCTTCCAGGCGCTCGACGACCCGCCCCTCGCGTCCGGAGCCGCGCCGCATGCCGATTTGCGCCCTCACCCGGTCGCCCGGGACAGTGAAGGGGAGAAACACTGTCTCGCCCCGCCACTGCGCGATGCCGTCGCCCTGCGCCCCAAGGCCTTCGATCGTGAGTTCGATACTTTCGGCCGATTGGAGTTCTTTGTTTGAGCGCTTGCGGCCCCTCACCCGTCCACCGCGCTAAACGCCCAGAGGCAAGGGCACAACCAGGAAATAGCCGTTGATGGTGAATGCGACGGCGGCAAGCGACAGCACGCCGCTGACTCCGAGTAACGCGCGCGAGGCGGCGACGATCGCCACCGAGCCGAGCACGATCGCGATCTGAAACAAAGCCGCGGCAAACTCGAAATTCGGATCCTGTTCGGCGGCATGGTCGCGCAGGTGCTCCAGTTGCTTGGCCTTGGCCAGCAATTCTCGCCTTCCCTCGCTGCTCGCCGGGTCGCTTTCATAGCGGGCCGCGTTGTCGCGGTAGGCTGCGACCCGCTTGGCGGCTTCTGCCTTCCCCGCGTCCGACAACCCGGGAAGCTGGTTGATCTCGAACTCCAACTGGTCCGCGGCGAGCTGATAGGCGGTCGCACGCAGGTACTTCGCTTGCGCAAAGGCATAAGCGTCGGACGCCCGGATATTGGCGTTGAGCATTTCCTTGGTGACATGCCCGCCGCCGAGCGACGCGATCGCCAGCAGCATCGCCACCACCCCGACATAGATCGCCGCGAAACGGCGAAATCTGTCGCCTTCGGCGTGATGACCGTGATGCACATGCTCGTGCACCGGCTCGGGCGCTTCGCTGATCTCGACCATCGCGCTGTCTGTACGATGCCCGCGCCGCGGACGGCAAGCCGCCGCGCGTCTCAGACCGCCTCGGCTGCGTCGTCGACAATAAGCTGCACCGCGTCGCCGCCGCGATAGGTGTCGCGGCGCAAATGCCCGGCGATGTGAAGCGCTCTCCCCTTCGCCTCGGCGATCAGCCGGCCGACCGGGGTGTCTGCGGCGCGAAAGGCGATCGCGCTCAGCGTTCCGCCGCCCACCGCGTCGGCAACGCGCAGCCTGAGATGCCCCGTTCCGACCGCCTCGACATATTGCGCGCGCACGGTCGGAAGAGCGAAACGCGGCTCGGGATTGGCCGCGCCGAACGGGGCCAGCGCGTCGAGCTGGGCGACAAGGCCGCCTTGCGCCGCCTCGGCCGACAGCGCCGCATCGATCGCTAGCTCGGGCACCAGCAGCGCATGGTCGAGCCCGTCATTGAGCCGTTGGCTGAGAAACTCCTGCAGCTCGATGAGCCGGTCGGCGGCGACGGTGAACCCGGCCGCCATGGCATGCCCGCCGCCATTGACCAGCAGCCCCGCCTGGCGCGCGGCGATCACCGCGGAGCCCAAGGCCAGCCCCGGCAGCGAGCGGCCCGAGCCCTTGCCGATCCCGTCGGCCAGCGCGACGACGATCGCCGGCCGACCGTAGCGCTCCTTGAGCCGCGACGCGACAATGCCGATGACCCCCGGATGCCAGCCTTCCGCCGCGGCGAAGACCAGCACCGGCGACTCGGCGTTCTGCCGCTCGACCAGCTCGATCGCCGCCGCCAAGGTCAGCGCCTCGATCTCGCGCCGCTCCTTGTTGTAGGCGTCGAGATGCTGCGCCCATTCGGCGGCGCGCGCCGGGTCGTCGGTCGACAGCAGCCGCGCGCCGAGATCGGCCGCGCCGACCCGCCCGCCGGCATTGACCCGCGGCCCCAGCACAAAGCCGAGCTGATAGGCGTCGATCCGCTCGGCGCGCCCGTTGGTCTGCGCCAGCGCGGCAAGCGCCGCCATGCCGGGATTGGCGCCGCGCGCCGCGACCTTGAGCCCCTGCGCGACCAGCGCGCGATTGAGCCCGGTCAACGGCACCACATCGCAGACCGTGCCGAGCGCGACGAGGTCGAGCCACTGCAGCAGGTCGGGCTCGGGCCGGGTGCGGTACCACCCCGCCTCGCGCAGCGCCCGGTTCGCCGCGACCGCGAGCAGGAACGCCACCCCCACCGCCGCGAGCTGGCCGTGCGCGCTCGCTTCGTCGAGCCGGTTCGGGTTGACCACCGCGATCGCACTCGGCAACACGGGCTCGGCGACGTGGTGGTCGATGACGATGAGGTCGAGCCCGGCCTCTCTTGCCGCCGCCAGCGCGTCGTGCGCGGTGGTGCCGCAATCGACGGTGATGACAAGCCCGGCGCCTTCCTCTTTGAGCTTCAACAGGGCCGGCGCGTTGGGGCCGTAGCCTTCGCGCAGGCGGTCGGGCACGTAAAGCCCGCCCGCCGCGCCGACCGCTCCCAGAAAGCGCAGGAGTAGCGCCGCGGAGGTTGCGCCATCGACATCATAATCACCATAGACGACGATCTTTTCGCCGTCGCGGATCGCCCGCACCAGCCGCTCGACCGCGCGGTTCATGTCGAGAAGGTGCGCCGGGTCGGGTAGTTGGTCGCGCAGCCGGGGGGCGAGGAATTGCATCGCCTCGCCGAGCCCCACCCCGCGCTGGGTCAAGAGCCGCGCCAGGATGTCGGACACAGCAAGCTGCGCCGACATCGCCGCCGCGGCGCCGTCATCGGCCCGCCCGCGCAGCCGCCAGCGCCGGCCGCTCGCCGACGACTCGACCCCGAGAAACGCCGCCTGGTCCCCCAACCTTCGGCCTTTCAATAATCGTGAAAACCGAGCCGAACTCGGCTCTTACCCCCTAAAGCAAAACCCCGTCCGCATGAACCGCGCTTGCCTTCCCCGCTCAGACGCAGCCTTCGCTGCGGGTTTCGCCCCCCCGGCGGTCACCGGGAGGCTCGGGAAAGAGGCCGTCAGCGACGGCGCGATTCGCGCAAACGCCTCACCGCGAAAACCACGCGAAGCTCGGCTTGCGCGAGAGATCGTGCTTGGCCTCGATGTAGCGCACGGTGCCGGTGCGCGAACGCATCACCACCGAATGCGTCATCGCCCCGCCCGGGAACCGCCGCACGCCCTTCAGCATCGTGCCGTTGGTGACGCCCGTCGCGGCGAACATAACGTCGCCGTGCGCGAGGTCGAGCAGGTCGTAGACCCGGTCGAGATCGGTGATGCCGAGCCGGTGCGCGCGGCCACGCTCGTCGTCGTTGCGGAACAAGAGCTTGCCCTGCATCTGCCCGCCGATGCAGCGCAGCGCCGCCGCCGCCAGCACCCCCTCGGGCGCGCCACCCGAACCCATGTAGATGTCGATGCCGGTCTCGGGGTCGGAAGTGGCCATGACGCCGCTCACGTCGCCGTCGCCGATCAGCATGATCCGCGCGCCCGCCGCGCGCACCTTGGCGATCAGCTCGGCATGGCGCGGCCGGTCGAGGATGCAAACGACGAGGTCGGCGATGTCGGCCTTCTTGGCCTGCGCGAGATTCTTCAGGTTAACCGCCGGTTCTTCCTCGATATGGACGACGCCCTGCGGCAGCCCGCCGCCGACCGCGATCTTTTCCATGTAGACATCGGGCGCGTTGAGGAATCCGCCGGCATCGGCCATCGCCAGCGTCGCCAGCGCATTGGCGCCGCCCTTGGCGGTGATCGTCGTGCCTTCCAACGGATCGAGCGCGATGTCGATCTTCGGCCCCGACCCGGTGCCGACCTTCTCGCCGATATAGAGCATCGGCGCCTCGTCCCGCTCGCCTTCGCCGATGACGACCGTGCCGTCGATGGTCAGACCGTTGAGCGCGGTGCGCATCGCGTCGACCGCGGCCTGGTCGGCGGCCTTCTCATCGCCGCGCCCCATCAGCCGCGAGGCGCTCAGCGCCGCGACCTCGGTGACACGCACCGCTTCAAGCGCGAGGTTGCGATCCATCTGTGGAGCTTCGTCGGACACCCTCTCCTCCCTGCTTTTCTTGGCTCAGAAATCTTCGATGCGGATGATCTGCGGCGGTTCGAGCACGCTGTCGAGCTTGGCGATCGCGGCGAGCGCCTTTTGCATCGCCGCCTCGACCGTCACATGCGTCGTCAGCACCACCGGCACTGCCTCGCTCGGCGAGCGGCCGCGCTGGATCATCGATTCGAGCGACACCTCCTGGTCGCGCAGCGCCGCCGCGACATCGGCGATGACGCCCGGCTGATCCTTGACCATCAGCCGGATGTAATAGGCGCCCTCGTGCCGCTCCATCGCCGCGCCGGGCACGCGCTCGAGCGACCCGGTCGATACGCCGAACGGCGCGACGCGCCGGCCCGCGGCGATGTCGACGATGTCGGCGACGACCGCCGAGGCGGTCGGCCCCGCACCCGCGCCGCGACCTTCGAGCATCAGCTGGCCGACAAAATCGCCCTCGGCGACGATGCCGTTGAACACGCCCTCGACCGCGGCGATCGGTGTCTCGCGCCGCACCATGCAAGGGTGCACACGCTGCTCGAGACCATGGTCGGTCAGCCGCGCGATGCCCAACAGCTTGATGCGGTAGCCGAGTTCCTCGGCGAAGGCGGTGTCGAGCCGCGAGACGTGGCGGATGCCCTCGCAATAGACCGCGGCGAGGTCGACCGGCCGGCCAAAGGCGACGCTGGCGAGGATCGCCAGCTTGTGCGAGGCGTCGACCCCGTCGATATCGAAGCTCGGGTCGGCCTCGGCGTAGCCGAGCTGCTGCGCCTCGGCGAGCACCTCGGCGAAGTCGCGCCCGCTCTCGCGCATCGTCGTCAGGATGTAGTTGGTGGTGCCGTTGAGGATGCCGTAGACGCGGGAGAGGCGATTGCCGGCAAGTCCTTCGCGCAGCGTCTTGATGATCGGGATGCCGCCCGCGACCGCGGCCTCGAAGGCGAGCGCCACGCCAGCGCCTTCGGCGATTTCGGCGAGCGCCGTGCCGTGCTCGGCCATCAGCGCCTTGTTGGCGGTGACGACCTGCTTCTTGTGCGCGAGCGCGGTCTCGACGACCCGGCGGCCGATCCCCTCGGCGCCGCCGATCAGCTCGACGACGATGTCGATCGCGGGATCGGCGGCCATCGCCGCGGCATCGTCGTACCAGCGCGCCGCCGACAGATCGGCGCCGCGGTCGCGCCTCTGATCGCGCGCCGACACGGCGGCAACGACGAGCCGACGCCCCGCCCGCACGGCGAGCCGCTCGGCCTGGCGCTGCAGCAACTGCACGGTGCCGGCGCCGACTGTGCCCAGCCCGGCAATCGCGATGTTGAGCGGCCCGGTCACGCCTTCATCTCCAAACTTTCATCATCTGCGGCCATCACGGCATCAACTGCACCTCGACCCGACCCGGCGGCGCGCTGCCGCTCGCGGGCGATGCCTCGGTCTGGATCTTGCTCTTGGGGATCCCATCGCCGGTCAGCGCGTCGGCGACGAGCTGAGCGCGGTCGAGCGCGGTGCGGAAGGCATTGAGCTGCTCGGCCCCGCCGCTCGCCGGCGCAGCGTAAGAGACGATGCGCACGGTGCGCGGCCGCTCCTGGTACTGCTTGACGATTTCGGCGAGACGCGGGCCCGCCTCAGCCGGAACCGCAGCCGCGCCCGGCGCCAGGTCGAGAGTGGCGGCCGTCACCGGCACGGGCGGCAGCTTCGGCGGCGGCAACGCGGCCACTTCGGGTGACGGCTTCGCCGGGGGCAGGCTGGCCGGCGGCGGCGACGGCTGCGGGTTGCCCGACGCCACGGCCGCCGGTGGCAGCGCCGACGGCGCCGGTTGCGGCATCGCCGAGGGATGACCCTCGGCCGGCGCCGGATGCGACGCGGCGAAGCCCGGCGGAGTGGCGAGCGTCGGCACCTGCATCGCGGTATTCTGCGGCGGCAGCGGCGGCGGCTCGTCGACCGGCCGGGGCGGCGGCAGCTTTGTCGGCAGCGGCAGCGGCTGGGCATTTGTCGACGTCTCGGGCGCCTGGAGACCGGATGGGATCGCCGGCGGCGGCGGCACGGGACCGGGCGAAGCGGTGCCGCCATTCGCTTCGGTGGCGCTGCGCGTGCCGGTAAGGCTGGCGGTCAGCGCCTGGCGCTCGGCCAGCGTCGTCGCGATCTCGGGCGGCGGTGGCACGCTCGCCAAGTTCGGATAGCCGCCGGTCTCGGCCTTGTCGAGATTGGCCTCGAACGGCGCGGTGGCGGGATCGGGATCGTTCTTGTTCATCCCGCTCACCGAACGATACGTCTCGATCGCGCTGTTGCAGCCGCTCAGTCCGAGCAGCAGCACCAGGCCACTCAGCCACACGGCCGACCCGCCGGTGCGACGGCGGGCTCTCCGCAATGTCATCAGCGAGACCCCAACCCAGCGCCGCGACGCCGCCCGGCCAAGCATCGCGGCACGGCGGCAGGCGGGCGGCAGCTTCACATTCGATCCGCTGGTGTATTAGATCGCGGCGCGCGCGTCACTACATTTGATCCGCGCCTTCCCCGTGCGAACAGCGTCGCGCCGCCCAAACGACGAGGAAACACGATGACCGATGCCGCAGCACCCCAAGGGAGCGGCAAACCCGGCGACAGCGCCGCCGCCGGCGGGCCTGACCCGGCCGAGCTGTCGCGCCGCCTGGCGGCGATCGCCGAGCGCAGCCAGCAGCTTGTCGGCAATTTCCTCAGCCGCCAGTCGAATGAGGGCGGCGCCGGGATGGCCGACCCGATGGCGATCGGCGAAGCGTTCTTCGAGCTGACCGCGCGGATGATGGCCGACCCCGCGCGCCTCATCGAAGCGCAGATGGCGCTGTGGAACGACTATCTGACCTTGTGGCAGCGCACCAGCGAGCGGCTGATGGGCCAGGCCGTCGAGCCGGTGGTCGAGGCGTCGCCGGACGACCGCCGCTTTCGCGATCGCGCGTGGAGCGACAACGCGGTCTTCGACTACATCAAGCAGAGCTATCTCTTGTCGGCGCGCTTTATCCAGGGCGCAGTCAAGGAGGTCGGCGGGCTCGACGATCAAACCGGACGCAAGGTCGATTTCTACACACGCCAGTTCGTCGACGCGATGGCGCCCTCCAACTACGTGCTGACCAACCCCGAGGTGCTGCGCGCGGTCGCCCAGTCCGGCGGCGAGAACCTGGTCAACGGCCTGCAGAACCTGCTCGACGACCTCGAACGCGGCAAGGGCCGGCTGGCGATCAGCATGACCGACATGGCCGCCTTCAGGCTCGGCGAGAATGTCGCCGCGACCCCCGGCAAGGTGGTCTACCAGAACGATCTCATCCAGCTCATCCAGTACGCGCCGCTGACCGACACGGTGCATCGCCGGCCGTTGCTCATCATCCCGCCCTGGATCAACAAGTTCTATGTGCTCGACCTGCGGCCGCAGAACTCGTTCATCCGCTGGGCGGTGGGTCAGGGCCACACGGTGTTCGTGATTTCCTGGGTCAATCCGGACGAACGCCTTAGCGACAAAAGCTTCGATGCTTACATGAAGGAAGGACCGCTCGCCGCGCTCGATGCAATGGAAGCGGCGACGGGCGAAAAGGGCGCCAATGTCATCGGCTACTGCCTGGGCGGCACGCTGCTGTCGGCGACCCTCGCTTACATGACCGCGAAACGCGACCGGCGCATCAAGAGTGCCACGTTCTTTGTGACAATGGTCGATTTCGCCGAGGCCGGCGACCTGTCGGTCTTTATCGACGAGGAGCAGCTCACCGCGCTCGAAGACCGCATGTCGAAAAAGGGCTATCTCGAAGCCCGCGACATGCACCAGACCTTCAATATGCTGCGCGCCAACGACTTGATCTGGTCGTTCGTGGT
>DATJSH010000162.1:0-29303 GCA_035504235.1 Allostellaceae bacterium
GCCGCTGCCCGATATTCCCGAGAGCAACGCCTCGAAAAGCGGCCGCGAGCGGGTCATCGCCCGCGCCCGGCGCGACAACCTCACCGTCCGCCAGCTGGCGCAGATCGCCGGCAGCTACGGCGGGCTCGCGATGGTCGGCACGCCGGCAATGATCGCCGACCAGATGGAGGAATGGCTCTACGCTGAGGCCTGCGACGGGTTCAACATCATGTTCCCGTGGGTGCCCGGCGGGCTTGACGAATTCGTCGACCGGGTGGTGCCCGAGCTACAACGCCGCGGCCTCTTCCGCCGCGAATATGAGGGCAAGACCTTGCGCGAAAACCTCGGCCTGCCGCGCCCCGAGAACCGCTTCTTCCCGAAACGGGCACCACCCCTTGCAGCGGAGGGGTAATCTCACCTTGTCATACCGGCGTGGGCCGGGATGCCGGCCTTCGCCGGTATGACGATGAGACGGAAGCCGTTAAGCTTGCTTATCGACCCCCTGGAGGAAACCAAGATGGCTTTCTACGAACTGCGGCAATACCACGTGCGGCCCGGCAAGATGGACGAGTGGGTCAAGATCATGGAAGAGGAGATCATCCCTTTCCAGGTGTCGAAGGGTATGGTGATTTCCGGCAGCTTCCGCGGCGAGACCGACGACAGCAAATATGTCTGGATCCGCCGCTTCGAAGGCGAGGCGCAGCGCGAGGCGCTCTACAAGGCGGTCTACGAGACCGACTACTGGAAAGAGAAGATCGCGCCACGCGTGCCCGACTGTCTCGACCGCGAGAAGATGGTCGTCACCCGCATCGTGCCGACCGCGAAATCGGTATTGGCGTAGGCTAGTACGGCACCCGACCCCTCACCACATTGCGGTGCATGATGCGGCGGTGGCGGTTCATCTCGTAATTGGCCACCGCGCGGTGCAGGGTCGCGCGGTTGTCCCACATGACGAGATCGCCTTGGCGCCAGCGATGCGCGTGGGTGAAACGCGGCCCGGTCGCGTGGTCGAGCAGCTCGGCGAGCAGCGCCGCTCCTTCCGCCTCGTCCATCTGCGCGATGCGCAGCGCGTGGTTTCCGAGATAGAGTGCTTTCTTGCCGGTATCGGGATGCGTGCGCACCAGCGGGTGGTCGACCGGCGGCAGCTCGTTGGCGTAATAGCCCGGCCGCAGCCCGCGCTCCCATTGGAAGACGACGCGTAGGCCTTCGATCCGCCGCTTTGTCGCCGCGTCGAGCGCTTCGTACGCGAGCCGCGTATTGGCGAATTCGGTATCGCCGCCTTCCGGCGGCAGCTCGACGGCGTAAAGCACGGTCAGCGCCGGCGGCGTCCGGTAATAGGGCTTGTCGGTGTGCCAGCGGTAATTGGCGCCCTTGGCGAAGCGGTCGCTGGGGTTGCCGTCGGCGTCGAGATTGGCGGTGACATGCGCCACATCCTGCCGCTTGCCGGGCCGCCCGCCGCCATGCGCCTCCACCTCGCCGAACTGCGCGGTAAAGGCGTATTGCGCCTCGCGGGTCAGCGCCTGGCCGGGGAACACCAGGAACTGATGGTCGAGCAGCGCGGCGTAAACGCTGTCGCGCGTCTTCTTGTCGAGCGGTTGAGAAAGATCGACGCCGGTGATCGCCGCGCCGCCAGCGGGTGTCAATGGGCCGCGTATCGCGAATTGCTGCCCCTCACCCTCCCATCGCTGCGCGATGAGCCCCTCCCTCTCCCCGTAAACGGGGCGAGGGATGATGGCGCGCTCCCTCTCCCCGCGAGCGGGGAGAGGGTTGAGGTGAGGGGCAGCCCGTGCCAATGGCTCATCCCTAACCATGCAGCTTGTGCAGAAACCCGGTGCGCGCTGCGGCGCCGGCGCTCATGAATTGAGCGTCCTGCCCCGCCAAAATGAAGCGTGCGCCCAGCTCGATATAACGCGGCATGATCTGCTCGTTGTAGACGCCCGCCATGCCGGGGAATTTCGCGTGTTGCTTGCAAGCGGCGATCATCGCCTTATAAGCCTCGGCGACCTTCTCGTTACCGAAATCGCCGTGGATGCCCATCTCGGCGCAGAGGTCGTTGGTGCCGATCAGCAGCACGTCCACCCCGGGCACTGCGGCGATCTCTGCCGCATTCTTGATCGCGGTCGGCGTCTCCAGCATGACGATCGTCAGGTTCGCCGCGTTGAGCGCCGATGCGGCCTCGCCGGCCGACGCCGATCTGAGCCCGTAATGCGGCCCGATCCCGCCCATCGAGCGGTGCCCGACCGGCGGGTATTTGAGCCGGTTGACGACCTCCTTCGCCTCGGCGGCGGTATCGACATGCGGCATCACGATGCCGAGCGCGCCGTTGTCGAGCGCCCGCGTGGCGATCGCGTACTCGCCGTTGGGCACGCGGGCGATGGGCGCGATGCCGGCGTCGAGCGCGGCGGTCGAGATCTGCGCGCAGGCCTCGAGCGACATGACGCCGTGCTCCATGTCGAGAAACAGCCAGTCAAACCCGCCAACCGTCATCGCCTTGGCGATCTCGACGCTGCGCGTCATGCGAATGCCGACACCCAGCGACAGCTTGCCTTGTTCGAGCTTTTCGCGGGCGACGTTGCGCACGCCAGCCGGACCCGAGGCGGGCATCGGCGCTACTCCGCCTTGAAGCAATAGGCGGCGAGCTTGTTGCCGTCGAGGTCGCGGCAATACCCGGCATAGGCGGTCGGGTGCCACGAGCGCGGGCCCACCGCGCCTTCGTCCTTGGCGCCGGCGGCGAGGGCCGCCTTATGGAACGCCGCGACCGCGGCGCGGCTCGGCGCCGCGAAACTGATCGTCCCGCCATTGGCGTGGCTGGCTGGCTGGCCGTTCGCCGGCTTCAGCACAAAAAACTCCGGCGCGTCCGCACCCCAGATCGAGCCGTTCTCGCCGAGGTCGTTGAGCCGCTTCAACCCGAGCGGCGCCAGCACCGCATCGTAAAACGCGCGGGCCTTCGCCAAATCGTTCGTTCCGACCGTCACATGCGTAAAGATGGCCATCGCGGCCTCCTCGGGTTGGGGGAAAGGTCATGTTAGGCCGAAGCGAACCGGGATCAAAGAACCACGCGGCTACTTCGCGAGAGCCGCCGCGATCACCAGGGCCGCCGCGGCGGTAAGCGACGGTAGAGTAAAGCTGCCGAGACGGTCCGACACGATCCCGGCGAAATAAGGGCCGACGATCTGGCCGATCCCGAAGGCCGAAGTCATCAGCGCCAGCGCGCGCCGCGCGTCATCCTGCGCCAGTTCGCGCGCCCGCATAAAGCCGAGCGCCACCAGCGCCATAAAGGTGCCGCCGACGAGGATCGCCGCGACAAAGACCCCGACGGTGCTCTGCCACGCGACGCTCGCCATGACGCCCACCGCCTCGACGACGCAGGCGAGCGAGAATGCGCGCGGAATGCCGATCGGTTCCGCGACCCACGTCCACAGCGCGATCGAGGGCGCGGCGGCGAGGCCGAAGACGATCCAGATCACCGGCTCCAGCGCACGGATCGCCGGCGTCACACGGACGATCGCGACCAGGAACGTCGCGGTAATCACGTAGCCGAAACCGTAAAGCCCGTAGGCGGCAATCATCCGCTTGAGGCGCGGGTCGAGCACTGCATGCGCTTCCGAGCCGCGCACCGGCCCTGGTCTAGCATGGCGCGGCAGCAGGATTAGCGCCGCGCCGAGCCCGGCGATCGACAAGGCGCCGCTCGCCAGCCATAGCATCCACCAGGGCTGTCCCACCCGCAGCAGCGCCGCGACCAACGCTGCCGATACGACGATGCCGCTGCCGACGCCGGCGAAGTGAATCGCCGAGAGCCCGCTGCGCCCGCGCTCGGCGAGATGCTCCAGCACCATCGCCGATGTCAGGATCAAGACGAAGGCGCTCGCCACGCCGCCGATAAAGCGCAACCCGAGAAACACCGGCATCGTCTCGACGATGCCCATCGCCGCCGTGGTCAGCGCGCTCGCCGCCAGCGCGCCGAGCACCCACGCGCGGCGCGCACCCGGCCGGGTCGGCATCGCCGCCAGCAGCGCGCCGATCAGGTAGCCGAGAAAATTCGCCGAGGCGATCAGCCCGGCCTGCGACTTGCTCAGTCCGAGCGCCGCGATCATCGGCGGCAGGATAGGGGTGTAGACAAAGCGCCCGACACCGATCGCCGCGGCGATCGCGCACAGCCCGCCGATGGCGCTCCCCAGCGCGCCGCCGCTCTTTCGCGCGAATGCGATATCCATCCGCTAACTATAGCCGGCGCGGCGCCGGCGACGTTTCGTCAGGAGCCGAAAGATGAATCAGGCGGCCGAACCGGCCGGCGCCCATTTGCCGCCGGTCTTCACCAGCGGTACGGTCTCGCGCGGGAACTCGTCGTCGACCGTGTAGTCGTAGCAGCGGATCTGCGTTGCGTCGGGGTAGCGCTCGTCGATCGCCGCAAGCGCCTCCGGCAGTTCGTCGAAATCGCCAGCGAATTGCAGCCGGCTGTTCCACACGCCTCGCGGCGCCCGCACCAGCATGCCGCGGCTGTAATCGCCGGTCTCCGGCACCCGGTCGATGTAGGCGGTGATCTCGATCCCGACCGGTTCGTCCGGCTTCCATTCGTCGCGGGTGATCTCGACGCGCAAGATGAGGTAGCTCATCCGCCCGAGTTTATCGTTGAGGCTCGCGACCCGATACCGCCTGCCGCGCTACTCGGCTAACATAGGGCGAGGAATGGACCGCCTTGGGAGAAGCGCGATGATCAAACTGGCCGGCATTGGGCATGTGTTGCTGCGGGTGGCCGACGAGGAGGCCTCCAAGCGCTTTTATTGCGACGTCCTCGGCTTCCAGGTCGCCGAGCAGGATCCGGAGCACGGCGGCGTGTTCATGACCCTCGGCGACGGCTTTCATGCGATCGATCTGACGCAAGCGCCGGAAGGCGCGGTGCAGCCCGAGCCGAGGCAGCGGGGGCTTGTCCACATCGCCTTCAAGGTCGCCAGTTATGCCGCCTTGCGCGAGGCCTATACTCACCTGCTCGACCACAAAGTCGAAATCCTGCGCGCGGTCGACCATATCTGCCAGCGCAGCATCTATTTCACCGATCCCGACGGCAACGGCCTCGAAATCTATTACGAGATGCCGAACGCGCTTTCCCTGTTCCCGAATGGCCGCGGTGACGAGGATGAGCGCCTGCCGCTTTCCGGATCGGGTGAGAAGCTGCCCGCCTGGCTCGCCGAAGAATGGCCAGGCGCCGCGGCGATGGCGAAGGTCGAGCGCCTCGCGCACCCAAAGGCCGCCGCCGAATAACGCAGCGGCGGGATGTTCAGACGCAGCGGCCGCGTCGGCCGTCGTTAGCGCTTGATCCCGGACAGGCCGTTCTGGATCCCAGCCGTCGCCCAGGGAGCCCACGGCATGGTAAAGAGCTTGAACCCCTTGTCGACGTAGAAGTTCGGCTCCATCCCGGGCGGGATAAAATACATCGCGGCGGTGATCCCGTGTTTCGCGGCGGCCGCGGCGATCTTGTCGAGCCCTCGCTGGTAGTGGTCGCACTGGTAGTCGAGCGGCACCCCCAGCTCGATCGAAAGATCGGATGGGCCGACCAGCAGGACGTCGACACCCGGGACCGAGGCGATGGCATCGAGGTTCTCCAGTGCCTCGTTCGTCTCGATCATCGGCAGGATAACAAGTTCCTTGTTCACGGCATCCATGTAGTCGCGGTAACTCTTGAACTCGCCCCACTCGCCGCGCACCCCGGCATTGCTGCGGTTGCCTGCGGGAAAATAGCGGCAAGCGCGCACTGCGGCCTCCGCCTCCGCGCGGGTATTGACCATCGGGACGATGATGCCTCGTGCCCCGGCGTCGAGCGCGAAGCAGATCAGATGGGGCTGGTTCGCGGCGACGCGCACCACCGGCGCCGCCTGCTTGCCGCGCATCGTCTCGATCGACGGCCGCAGCTGCTTGATCTCCCAGGCGGAGTGCTGGGTATCGAACAGCAGGAAGTCGTATCCGGCGGCGGCCGGGACCGACACGTCAATGTCCGGAGTCACGGTGGTCCCGACGACGGTTTTGCCTGACTTGATGGCGTCTTTTATGGCGTTCATCTGGCCTCGATGCCTCCCGCAGTTGACGCGGCATTATCACACATTGGTGGGAAGTCGCCGCGCCGCATGGCTGTCATTTTGAGAATTTATGTGGCGCGACCGCTCCTGCTCCCTGTCGGCGTTGCCTCTGGGCGTGTCCGCCCCGGCGTCGATTGCGGTCCGTTGCGCCAAGAAGCGACTGGGGCCGCTCTTGTGGAGCGGCCCCGATCTTGTCGCAAGCGAAGCGGCCGCGAGGCCGTATCAGCTCAGGTGTGCCAGCGGAACGCCTGTGCCTTGCGCTGCGAGCCCTGGCTCAGCTTGATGTTGACGACGCCGGGGCCGGGGAAGTTCATCAACTCGTCGAGCGCGCCGCGAACGTCCTTGGTGTCCTCGACATACGCGCCGTAGCCGCCGAACGCCTGCATCATCTTGTCGTAGCGGGCGCCGTAGATCAGCGTGTTGGGCCGCATGTTGAGCATCGGGTCCGACGGGATTTCCGGCATGCCCGGACCGATGCCGCCATTGTTGAGGATGACGATCTTCGCCGGCATCCCGTAGCGGCACAGCGTCTCCATCTCCATGCCGGAGAAGCCGATCGCTGAGTCACCCGAGACATGAACGACGGGGCGGTCGGGGTGCACACAGCATGCCGCGATGACGATGCCGAGGCCGACGCCCATCGTGCCGTAGCTGCCGGCATTCATGTACGAGCGCGGATTTTCGAGCGGCATCATGGTCCCGCCGATGTCCATCGTCGTCGCGCCCTCGCTGCACAGCACGACATTCTTCGGCAGCCATTCGCGGATGTCGCGGAACAGCCGGTAGTAGGTGCCGGGCGACGAGTTGTCCTCGACCTGAGGGGCGATCATCGCCGCATTTTCTTCGGCCTTCGCGGCCAGCGCCTTGCGCCACGGCGATCCTTCCGGATGGAACCACTGACGACCCTGCATCGATTGGTTGATCTGCTGCATGATCGCTTTGCCGTCGCCGAGCAGGCAAACCTCGGACGGCTTGTTCTGATGCATCGCCTCGGGGCTGATGTCGAGCTGGATGACCTTGACATTCGGGTTGTAGCGCGGCGGCAGACCAAAATGCAGGATCCAGTTGAACCGCGCGCCCATCAGGAAGACGACGTCCGCCTGTTGCAGCGCCAAGGTGCGCGCGGCGCCGGCCGACAACGGATGGTCATCCGGCATGATGCCCTTGCCCTTCGGCGTGCGCACAAACGGGATTTGGGCGCGCTCCATGAACTTGCGCACTTCCTCGGTCGCACCGGACGTCGCCATGCCCTGGCCGATCAGCGCCAGCGGGCGCTCGGCCGATTGCAGCACGTCGAGCGCCTTCTCGATGTCCATCGGCATTGCCTGCGTGCGCGGCGGATCCGGACATTTCGCCGCCTGGACCACATTCGCCTCATCGCACGAGCCGGTGATCAAGTCGTCGGCGATGTCGAGATAGCTCGCGCCGGGGCGGCCGTAGATCGACTGGCGCACCGCCATCTCGACATAAAACGGGATGCGGTTGACGTGCTCGATCGCGTGCGCCCATTTCGACACCGGGGTCGCGCACAGCACCTGGCGCTCTTCCTGGAACGAGCCCATGCCGTTGCGATAGGTTTCCGACGCACCGCCGATCAGCACCATCGGCCAGCAGTTCTGCTGGGCGTTCGCAAGGCCGGCGAGACCGTGGATGACGCCGGGGCCGGTGACCGTGATACACGAGCCCGGACGGCCGGTCAGAAAGCCGACCGCGCCCGCGGCATAGGAGGCCGCCTGCTCGTTGCGCATGCCGATATAGGGCAGGCCCACCTTCTGCGCCGCCTCGGCGATCGGGCCGACGGGGAACCCGACGACGCCAAACATGTACTCAACGCCCTGTTCCTTAAGGCTCTTCGCCAGCAGGTCGGCGCCCTTGATCTCAGCCATAATCTCCTCCCCTGGGATGAAACGGTCCGCCCGCGGGGACGCGGACCGGGCCGGGTAACGAAAACGTCAGCTGCAGATTACGCATTTATTGCGCGGGCGGGGAAGACCCTCTGCCGCAGGCTGGCATTCGCTTTGTGCGGGGGTCGCCGCTAAAACGGGCAAAAGCCCGCAGCCACTTTCTTCTTTTGTCATGCCCGCGAGAGCGGGAACACACGGACCCTCACCCGGCCTGGCGCGGTCCGGAATGACGGCCCCGGAATGACGGCCCCGGAATGACGATTGAGTAGTGCGAGCGGTTCGGCGAAACTCGGCAAACGCATACAAGGGAGGCCGCCAATGCGCCGGGTCGGACCGCACAGCTTCACCGAAATCTATTATGCCGGCTGCAACCCGAGCTTTGTCGAGACCAGCGACGGCTATGTGATGATTGACACGCCGCAGCAGCCGATCGACGCGGTGCGCTGGCGCGAGATGCTCGAGGAAAAGGCGCCGATCCGCTACCTAGTCAATACCGAGCCGCATGGCGACCACATCTCGGGCAACGCCTATTTCCCCCACGTGCCGGTGGTCGGCCAGATCAAGCTGCAGGAATGCTTCGAGCGCTACCTGGCGCAATTCGGCACGATGGAGGAAAAGCGCGAGCGGCTGAAGCAGATGGACCCGGACAGTGTCTTCCTGCTCGGCCACCCTGACTACACCGACCCGCACGGGCCGACCGTCACCTTCACCGACGGCATGACGATCAATGTCGGCAACCACACCTTCCAGATCATCCACCATCCCGGTCACACCGCGCCGCAGACCTCGGTCTACGTGCCCGAGGAAGGCGTCGTCTTCACCGGCGACAACGTGTTCCACAAATGCCGCTCATGGCTGCAGGAATGCGACCCCTGGGAGTGGCTCGCCGCGCTCAGAAGCATCGCGGCGCTCGACGCCGAGGTGATCGTCCCCGGCCATGGCGAGCAGTGCGGTAAGGCCTATCTCAAGGATCAGGCGCAGATCGTTGAGAACTGGGTCGGCTATATCGAGCGCTTTGTCGATCGCGGCGTCAGCCCGGAGGAGATTTTGCGCGAGAAGGTCGCCGTCACCGACCAGGACCCGTACCCGATCGGCCAGCGCCTCTTCATTCATGACGAGCGGCTGACCGGCATGATCGTCAACAACCTCCACCATCGGATCAGGGAGAAGAAAGAAGGGGTCGGGGCCTGACCCCCTAAACCCACTCCGGCTTTTTCGGCGCGATGTAGGTGTGCAGCATCTGTAGCGTCTGCTTCTGCTTGGCGTCGAGGTGCGAGCGGCCGTTGAGGTCGTCGTAGACCGCCTCGACCCGCTCCTTGAGCACCAAGAGAGCCTCGACCACTGAATGGCCGGTGGCCTCGGTATCGATGTTGAGCGCGTGGGCGCTATAGGCGCCGTCGTCGGTCGGGTCGATCGCGACCGGGATCGGCTCGGTTAGCAGGTAGTTGGCCAACGAGTCGATGGTGAGCTCGATGCGATGCGGGTGCCCAGCTGGCTTGTTGCGACCGATGGGGCAATGGGCCGGTTCCGATGGCGTTGCCGACGGTGACGGCGGCGGCTCCGCGGGTGACGGTGATGTCGCCGGCGCCGGCGGTGGTACCGCCCACGGCGGCGCCGGTTGTGATGGTGATATCGCCGGCGTGGTCAGCGGCGGGCCGGATTGGCATGCGGGTTCGGCTCGGGTCAGCGTCAACTTGCCGTTCGACGGGCCGCCAAAGACTATGTTCAACACGCGCGCCGACGGTGCCAACAGACTTGACGTCCGTTCATCTGTGCGAGTCAAAGAGATCGCGGTGGAGATTGGCGCGACAAAGCTGTGCCGGACGCCCGGCCGTGTCGGCTGCGTGTCGTGCGCGCTCACCCCAGGTCAGGCGGCGTCTTGGCGCCCCTCACGTCGGTGATCAGCGTCGATTTCATATTGTAGACGGGCTCTTCGTGGGCCGCTTCCGCGCCTTGTAGCCGCGTGATCGCGATCACGACGGGCTTGACGCGCAGCACGGTACCGTCGGAGAGCCGGTACTCGCTCCACGCCTCCCTGGCTTCGAGAACGTCGACTTCGCTCTCTCGCGGCGGCGCGACAACGGACAGATCGTTCACCCTCGGTCCCCTGCGGCGGACCCCTCCGCCGAAGAGAAATAGTGGCGCCGGCAACCTTTATGAAAGCTTAAAGCGCCGTCATGGAGCCCGCTGCCGGACGGACGGCTTTAAAATACGCAACCGTGCCATTCCGTTTTGAGGGGCTTTCAGCATCAACGGTATCGCCGCTCGCTCCGTATGGAATTGATACGCAGGTGGGGCGTTTATCCACCGACACAGGGGGGCGATGACCCTCGGTCGTTCGCACCCGTCGTTGAAGAAAGGACAGCACGATGACGCTTAGCAACATGATTGGCCGGACGGGTCGGACCCTGGCATTTTCGGCCGCGATCCTCGCCACGGTGGGCCTGGTCGCGACCCCGAAACCGGCGCACGCGCTTGGCACCGGCGCCGCGGTTGGCATCGGCCTCGGCGCGCTGGCGGTCGGCACCGCGATCGGCGCCGCTTCGAACCCGTATTATTATGGCTATCCGGGCTACTATTACCCGCCAGCGCCCGCCTACGGCCCGGCCTATTACGGCTACGCCCCGGGCCCCGCGCATAACTGCTGGAACCCGTATTACGGCCGCTACTACCCCTGCTGACGCAGCGGGTTGCTGCAAAAAGGGCGAGCGGTTTCCCGCTCGCCCTTTTTATTTGCTTGATTGGCAAACTTTATGACGTTTATTAACGTATGGATAACGCGAAAGGTGGGGCGGTTCTGCACCAGCTGGGGAGACGACCCATGAAAATCGCAAAAAGGATGGCAGCGGTAAGTGTCGGGCTCGCGATGAGCCTGCCCTGGGCGACGGCGGTACTCGCGCAAAGCAGCAATCCGACCGAAAGCCAGATGATCCACGCGTTGACCCCGATCCCGCCCGCGCTCTCACATGGCGAGCAGGGGTTGCCCGTCCCGGGTACGGCCCCGCCCAGGCCGACGACGAATGCGCTCACGCGGGTTTCGACCGGAACGCCGCAGGCGCCCGGCTCCGGGCCTCCGGCCGACAAGGACGCGGCAAACTCGGCCGCCGGCTTCCCGGCGGGGTGTCCGGGACAGACCGTCCAGGAGACGCGGCCGACCCTGTCCCTGCCAGGACTCACCTTCAAGTTTGGCTCGGCGGAGTTGCAGCCGGAGGCCATGCCTCTCCTCCGGACGCTGGTAAAGACGCTCCAGGATCTGCCGAATGCGACCTTCTCCATCGAAGGTCATACCGACGCGACCGGGAGCTTTGCCTACAACCAGGAATTGTCGGTCCGCCGCGCCGAAGCGATAAAGGCGCATCTGGAGCAGGCCGGCGTGAAGCCCGAGCGCTTGAAGACAACGGGTGTCGGCTATTGCGGGCTGGCGAACCCGGCCGATCCGTCGGGCGGCGAGAACCGCCGGGTTGTGGTGATCAATACCGCGAGCTAGCGGGGACAAGGCGAGCGGGCAGGCCGCCCGCCTTCTCCCTCCTAGAGATATTTGGTCGGCTGCCTGAGCGTGCGCCACATATGCGCGCTCGGGCTGTCGTCAAAGCCGAGACCTTCTTCCGGCTGGCGGAAGTTGCGGCCGACAATGTCCTCGAATTCGCCGAGCTCGACATGCACATCGGGATCGAAGGAATAGAGGTCGTGAACGCAGATCATCCGCGCCGTGCCGTACCATTTATGGGCGCGCGCCGCCTGGTAGGCCCGCTCGACATGCGGCTCGGGGACATAATCCTCGCCGAAATAGGCTTTGTAGTTGTCGGGATAGGCATAGCCGAACGCCTCGTCGGGGTAGAAGCGCAGCGCCTGGTGCGCGCGGATCGCCCAGGTGACCTCCTCGGTGACGTAGGGCTCGACCATCTGTGCGCCCCAATAGCCGTGGTCGGAGCGGATAAAGCCGAGCACGGCGATGTCGTGCAGCAGGCACGCGAGCACCACGTGCTCCGGCATGCCGGCGACCTTGGCGTGCCGTGCGCTCTGCAAGAGGTGCATCGGCGGCGCGAAGCGCAGCCGGAAAAAATCCATCAGCGTCGGCTTCGCCGGCATTTTCGGCAGGCGCGGGTCGTCGCTCATCAGCATCTTCGCGCCCGGATGCTGGCGCTGTAGCGCCGCCCCGTTGGGCATCGTGAAATCGCCCTCGGCCAACAGGTACAGCCGCGCCTTGACCCCGATCGCGTCCTGCAGATCGTCCATCAGTCTGTCTTCGAGGGCGTCCGCCTTTTGCGACGCTGTCATCAAATCGTTCATCAATTTTCCTTTCGGTCGTCATTGCGAGCGAAGCGAAGCAGTCTCCCAGCCGTTCCAGCCCTTTGCGGCGGGAGATTGCCGCGTCGCCGCGCTCCTCGCAATGACGCGGGTTAGAGGTATTTCGCCGGGCGGATCATCGCCCGCCACATATGCGCGACCGCGCTGTTGTCGAAGCCGAGGCCTTCTTCCGGCTGCTTGAAGTTGCGGCCGATGACGTCCTCGAACTCCTCCAACTCCACATGCACATCGGGATCGAACGAGTAGATGTCGTGCACCGTGATCTGCCGTCCCGACATGTACCATTTGTGGTTCCGCATCCGCTTGTAGTCTTCCTGAATGTACGGGTCCGGCCGGTAATCCTCGCCGAACCCGGTGATGTAGGACTGCGGGTATTCGTAGCCGACCGACTCGTCGGGGTAGAAGCGCAGCACCTGGTGCGCGCGGATCGCCCAGGTCACCTCGGGATCGACATAGGGCTCGACCAGCTGCGCGCCCCAATAGCCGTGATCGCCGCGGATAAAGCCGGCGGTCGAGATGTCGTGCAGCAGACAGGCAAGGACCATCTTTTCGGGCAGCCCGCCTTTGACCGCATGCCGCGCGCTCTGCAACAGGTGCATCGACGGGCCGAAGCGGTAATGGAAAAAATCCATCAGCGTCGGCTTTTCGGGCATCGCCGGCAGGCGCGGGTCGTCGCCCATCAGCACGCGCGCGTTGGGGTTCTTCTTGCGCGCCTCGGCCGGGTTGGCGGGCGGCCCCATATCGCCCTCGGCGAGCTGATAGATGCGCGACTTGATGACGATGTAGTCGAGTTCGCGCGCCATCTGCTCTTCAAGCGCGTCGGCTTTTTGCGACAGGGTCATCAGATCGTTCATGGCGTCCTCTCCTCGGCCCTTCACCCTTTGGTGAGAGCCTAGCAGATTGCGCAGGCGCGAGGCATGCTCTGTTGCGATAGCCCGGTCAGGGGAGCGAGATGGCGAAATCGGATTGGCATCTGGCGCAATTGAATGTCGGGCGCATCGTCGCCCCGACCGACCGCTGATTTCATGAACGCGCTCGACCGGATTAACGCGCTGGCCGAGGCCACGCCCGGTTTTGTCTGGCGGCTGCAAGGGCGACAGCGGCAACGCGACCGAAATCCTCACCACGCCGGACCCATATTTCCCCATCAACATGTCGGTATGGCACTTCTCGCCGCCTTACGAGCCGGTGGTGCCGCCCTCCGACATGAAGCCCGAGCCTTATTGCGTCGGCTGGGCCTGAGACCAGCCGCCGATTACGGCCGGTTTGTCGTCTGCGTTCGAGCATAGCTGTCGCGCAAGCCGATCGTGCGGTTGAACACCGGCTTATGGGGTGCGCTGTCGGGATCGCGGCAGAAATAGCCGAGCCGCTCGAACTGCACCGCAGCGATGTCATTATCGGCGACAAGCCCCGGCTCAAGCCGGCAGCCCTCTACCACCTCGAGTGAATCCGGGTTGAGGTCGGCGATTAGGTCGCCGTCGGCGCCAGGATCGGGACGGCTGAAGAGCGGGTTGTAGAGCCGCACCTCGGCCGGTACCGAGCGCGCCGCCGAGACCCAGTGGATCGTGCCGCGCACCTTGCGTCCGTCCGGGGCGTCGCCGCCCTTCGTCGCCGGATCATAGGTGCAGCGCAGCTCTGTCACCTCGCCCGCGCCGTTCTTCACCACGCCGGTGCAGGTGACAAAATAGGCGTAGCGCAGCCGCACCTCGCGCCCCGGGCCGAGACGGAAGAAATTCTTCGGCGGGTCCTCCATGAAGTCGTCGCGCTCGATGTAGAGCTCTCGCCCAAACGGGATTTTCCGCGCACCGGCGCCGGGGTCATCGGGATGGTTGACCGCGTCCAATTCCTCGCTCCGACCCTCCGGGTAGTTCTCGATCACCAGCTTCAGCGGCCGCAGCACCGCCATGCGGCGGCGGGCGGAGCGGTTGAGCTCGTCCCGCACCGCGTGCTCGAACATGCCGACATCGACGGTGCTGTTGGCGCGCGCGACGCCGACGGCCTTGGCGAAATTGCGGATCGCCGCCGCCGGCACGCCGCGCCGCCTGAGGCCGGAAAGCGTCGGCATGCGAGGGTCGTCCCAGCCCGCGACGCGGCCATCGTCGACCAGACGCTTGAGAAAACGCTTCGACATGACCGTGTAGGTCAGATTGAGCCGCGCGAACTCATACTGGTGTGGCCGCGACGGCACCGGCAGATGCTCGATGAGCCAGTCGTAAAGCGGACGGTGATCCTCGAATTCGAGCGTGCAGATCGAATGGGTGACGCCCTCGATCGCGTCCGACTGGCCGTGCGCGAAATCGTAGGTCGGGTAGATGCACCATTTGTCGCCGGTACGCGGGTGCATCGCGTGCAGGATGCGGTAGAGCGCCGGGTCGCGCAGGTTCATGTTGGGCGAGGCCATGTCGATCTTGGCCCGCAGCACCCGCGCGCCGTTGGGGAACTCGCCGGCCTTCATCCGGTGGAAGAGGTCGAGGTTCTCGGCGGCGGCGCGCTCGCGATTGGGGCTGTTCCGGCCCGGCTCGGTGAGGCTGCCGCGCGCGGCGCGCATCTCCTGCGGCGACTGGTCGTCGACATAGGCCAGCCCGTGCTGGATCAGATGCTCGGCCCAGTGGTAGAGCTGATCGAAATAATCCGATGCGTGATAGAGATGCACGCCCCAATCGAAGCCGAGCCATTTGAGGTCGGCCTCGATCGCGTCGATATATTCCTGTTCTTCCTTGGTCGGATTGGTGTCGTCGAAGCGCAGGTGGCAGCGCCCGCCAAACTCTTCGGCGACGCCGAAATTGAGCGCGATCGACTTGGCGTGGCCGATATGCAGATAGCCGTTCGGCTCGGGCGGAAAGCGCGTGACAGGCCACACGACCTTTCCGGAATCGATATCGGCCTGGACGATGTCGCGAATAAAATCGCGCCCGGCCTCTCTCGACTCCACCTCGACCGCACTCATCTAACCGCTCGCTCCAGTGTGATCCGACCGCTTATGCTATCCGGAACACAGATTCAACTGCCGCATGGCCGATCCTCCACGTCTTCCTCCGCCGCCCTTCTGGCGCACGCGTTATTTTGCGCTCACCGTGATGGCGAAAGCAGATCGATCGATGGATCGATCCGATCGATATACAATTCGTCCTCTCACAGCCTGTTCGCCGAGAACGTCAGACCGACGGACGGGTTCGTTATTGGGCTTACATTCCGCGGCTCGGCACATATATTCGCGTGGTGACGCTTGCGGACGGTTACACAGTCCATAACGTATTCAAGGACAGCGATTTCACCGGATGACCGCCGATCTCGATTACGATCCGACGACCGACAGCCTCTATATAAAATTGCGGCCGGGCGAGTCAGTCGACAACCGAATCGTCAGCGACGACGTGGTCATCGATCTCGACACGGACGGGGAGCCGGTCGGCTACGACATCCAACACGCTAGCCTTCACGCGGAGGCGATAGCCGAGGCTCTCGGCTATCTGCACCAGCGCCACGCCGCCTGACGGTCAGCCCTTCAGCTTGGCGATGATCTCGGCCCAGCGGTCGAGCAGCGGCAGTATCTTATCGGCCGGCTCGGCGGTGAGCTGCACGACGCCGCGCGCGACCTCCTGGTCCTCGTAGCGCCGCACGCGGTCGATATCGGGCTGGACGCCCCATACCGTCACCGGACAGGTTTTGAGGTCGCGCCCGGCCTCCGCCGCCAGCTTGCGGAATTCGGGCAGGAAATCGGTCACGTCCTCGTATTGCGGCCGGCGCGAATGCGGGATCCAGCCGTCGCCGTAGCGGATCGCACGCCGCGCCGCGTGCGGGAACATGCCGCCGACGATGATCGGCGGGTGCGGCTTCTGCACCGGCTTCGGCCAGGTCATCATCGGCGCGAAGTCGACCATTTCGCCGTGGTATTCGGGCTTCGACTTGGTCCAGATTTCGCGCATCGCCTCAAGGCGTTCGCGCATCAGCTTAAAGCGGGTTTTGAACTCGGTGCCGTGATCGGCCATCTCGTCGGCGTTCCACCCGCCGCCGACACCGAAGAGGAACCGCCCACCCGACACCTGGTCGATCGACGCGACCAGCTTCGCGGTCTGAATCGGGTCGCGCTGCGCCACGAGGCAAACGCCTGTGCCGATCTTGATTGTCTTCGTCACCGCCGCCGCGTAGGTCAGCGACACGAACGGGTCCATCACGTCGTAATATTGCTTCGGCAGCTCGCCGCCCGACGGGAAGGCCGATTGCCGCGACACCGGGATATGCGAATGCTCCGGCGCCCAGACCGACTCGAACCCCCGCGCCTCCAGCGCCTGGGCCAGCTCGCCCGCATTCATCGAATAGTCGGTGAAGAACATCGATGCGCCGAACAGCATAACTCTCACTCCCAAAAAGAGAGCGTTTTAGCGCGAAGGACGCAAAGGATACGCAAAAATCGCGAAGCTGCCGTCATCCGACGCGAAGCGCCACTATTTTCACAATGAGACAGTGGGCAGTGAGGGATCGAGCGGACGGCAATCTCATTGCCTCATCGCCTCACCGTGATTTTTCAGCGGCTTCGCCGCATTTCTCTTAGGCCGCCTGCTCCAAGGTCGGGCGGTCGTCGGCGACAGTGGTGCGATGCAATTCGCGCACCTCATTGGGGTCGTAGCGCCGGGCGCGGTGCATCATCGCGCGGTTGTCCCACATCACCAGGTCGCCCAGCCGCCACCGATGCGCATAGACGAATTTGCGCTGCGTCGCATGTTCGGTGAGGTCGCGCAACAGGGCGCGCGCCTCGGGCATCGGCATGCCGCGGATCGCGCCGGCATGGGCCGACAGGAACAGCGAGCGCCGCTTTGAGCCGGGGTGCAGCCGCACCAGGCGCTGCGGCACCGCCGGGTTGCGCAGCCGCTCCTCGTCGGTGAAATCGAAACCGAGCACGCCGCGCGAATATTGCTGGCTGTGCTCGCAGACATAATCCTTGATCTCGGCCTTTACCTCCTGGTCGAGCGCGTCATACGCGGCGCGCATATCGGCGAACTCGGTGTTGCCGTCTTTCGACGGTAAGACCCGCGCGTGCAGCAGCGAGTATTTCGCCGGGGTCGGCTTGAACGAGCTGTCGGAATGCCAGAGCTGGTTGCCGAGGCTGAACAGCCGCCGCCGGTCTTCCCGCGACATGATCGCGTTGCCCTGGCCGAGGTTCGAGACGTCGGCGACTTCCGGCGCCAGCCGCCGGTCCTCATCGCGCCGCACATCGGAGTTGGCGATCTCCAGCGTGCCGAAATTGCGGCTAAAGGCGAGCTGCTGGGCGTCGTCGATCTTCTGGTCGTGAAACACCAGCACGGCGAACTTGTCCATGCCCTCGACGATCGCCGCGACCTGTTCCGGCGTCATTTTCTCGCGCAGATCGATGCCGGAGACCTCGCCGGCGAAGAACGGGCGGTTGACCGGATCGACCGGACGGATTGCAAGAGCCATTGAGCGCGAACTCCCAAAAGCGGTGCTGCAGACGATAATCCGCCCGTGGCGGCAAGGGTAGTGCGTCCTTCGAGGCCCCGCTGTGCGGGACGCCTCAGGATGAGGGCGGGCCGGTGATGGCACCAAGAAAAGCGCCTCATCCGGAGGTGCGACCACCGGACTTGAATCCGGTGGGAGCCTCGAAGGACGCACAAACGGTAAACCCACCCCATGGTAGGATGCCGCCATGGCGTCTGATGTCGTCGATCTGAGGGATTTCTACCGCTCCCCGCTGGGGCAGGTGGCGCGCCGGATGATCCGCCGCGCGGTGCGGCAGATGTGGTCCGATCTGCAAGATGTGCGGCTTTTGGGGATCGGCTATCCGGCGCCGTTCCTCTCGGCGCTCTCGCCCGACACCGAGCGCACGATCGCGTTGATGCCCGCATCGTTGGGTGTGCTGGCCTGGCCGCCCGACGGCGCCAATCTCGCACTGCTCGCCGATGAGGGCGAGTTGCCTTTCGCCGACTACTCGATGGATCGGGTGCTGCTGATCCACGCGCTCGAAACCACCGAGCAAGCCAGCACCATGCTGAAAGAGGTATGGCGGGTGCTGGCCGGCGGCGGGCGGTTGCTGATTGTCGCGCCCAACCGGCGCGGCATCTGGGCGCGGCTCGACCGCACCCCGTTCGGCTCGGGCCGGCCCTATACGGTGTCGCAGCTGTCGCAGCTCTTGCGCGACGAGCTCTTCACCCCGGTCTCGACCGGAGCCGCGCTGTTTGTGCCGCCGAGCCGCAGCCGCATGGTGTTGCGCTCGGCGCGCGTCTGGGAACGGGTCGGTGTGCGTTGGTTCCCGAGTTTCGCCGGAGTCGTCATCGTCGAGGCAACGAAGCAAATCTATGCCAAGCCCGCGGCCGTACGGGTTTCCAAGCGCCGCCTCGTGTACGCGCCCGCTTCCGCCGGACGGCTCGTTCCCGGCCATTAGCCCGGCGGGGCGTGGAACGGGTAGGGGCCGGGCCAGTTGCCGAAGACCGCGGTGTGGCTGACGAGCCCGATTCTGTCGCGCCAGAAATGCAATTGGTAGCCCGGCGGCTCGAAGGTGAACTCGGCCGGCGCGCCGGGGGTGACGTTCAGAACCAGCTGATGGGCGGTCGAGGGGCAGGTGCCGGCGATCGTGCCGGCAAAGCGGTGATCGATCGTCCGGTGCAGATGGCCGCACAAGATGCGCTCGATTTGCCTATGGCGGCGCACGATGGCGGCGAACGCGGCCGGGTTGTGCAGCGCGTGCACGTCCATATGCTCGATACCGGTGGGGAAGGGCGGGTGATGCATCGCCAGCAGCGTCGGCTGACTCGGCCTCGCCGCCAGCACCCGGTCGAGCCATTCGAGCCGCTCGGCGCATAGCTCGCCGTGATGGTGTCCGGGCACGTTGGTGTCGAGCGCGACGATGCGCAGGGCAAAATCCTCAACCGTGTAGTTGAGAAATCCATTCGCCGGCAGGTAGCCATCCTCGGCAAAGGTCGCGCGCAGCGCCTCGCGTGAATCATGGTTGCCGGGAATGACGAAGACCGGCATCTCGGCGGCGGCGAGGATCGAGCGCAAATTGGCATATTCCCCGCCCCCGCCGTGGTCGGTGAGGTCGCCGGTGATGATGACGATATCCGGCCGTGGCTTTAGCGCATTGAGCTCGCGGATCGCCCGCGCCAGACACGCGGCCGTGTCGATAAAGCTCCAGCCCGGTTCGGTATCGGCCGGGATCGCGCGGCGCGGCGAATGGTAGAGCTCGCCGGCGGCGAGGATGTGCGTGTCGGTGATCTGGGCGACGAGCATGGGCGATGCTTGCGCTCAGCCGTCCGCGACATACGGGTAGGGGTGGGGAAAATCGCCGAGCACCGCGGTATGGGTGACAAGTCCGCCGGCTTCCCACAAATGCAGCTGGTAGCCCGGCGGCTCGAAGCGGAAATGCAACCGCACGCCCGGCCGAAGATCGAGCCTGATCTGGTGCGCCGTGCTTGGTGCGGTGCCCGCTACCGTGCCGGCGAACCGCCGATCGATCGAGCGATGCAGATGACCGCAGGCGATCCGCTCGACTTGCGGATGTTGTGCGATGACGGCGGCCAGCGCTTCCGGATTGCGGAAGCCATGGCCGTCCATGTACTCGATCCCGGTCGCGAAGGGCGGATGGTGCATCAGCACCAGGGTCGGCCGGTCGGGTGCGGCCGCCAGCGTCTCGTCGAGCCAACGCAGCCGCTCGGCGCAAAGCTCTCCGCCGTGTTGTCCTGTGATCAGCGTATCGAGGGCGATGATGCGAAGCGGAAAATCCTCGATCGCGTATTGCAGAAACCCGGTCGCGGGCAGATAGCCGGCGTGCCCGAAAAGGGCGCGCATTCCATCCCGGCTGTCATGGTTGCCGGGGATGAGGAAGACCGGCATTTGCAGGGGCGCCAGCAACTCGTGCAGGTTTTCGTACTCGGCCCTCTCACCATGATCGCAAAGGTCGCCCGTCACCACGGCGGCATCGGGCCGCGGATCGAGCGCGTTCAGTGCGGCGACGGCGCTTGCCAGATGCGCGGCGGTGTCGATCTCCGTCGAAACCCGCTCGTCGGCCGGCGGCGGGCCGGCGACCGGTGCCCGGAAAATCGCGCCGCGGGCCACGATATGGGGATCGGAAAGCTGCGCGACGAGCACGTCATGGACTCCCCTGGGTCAGCACGAAAACCCCTTGCTCGGCGAGGAAATTGGCGAGCGACCCGCGCGGGTCGAGCGCGAAGGGGCGGCCGTAGCGGTCGAGTGTCACGCTTTTCTCGATCCGCACGCCGATCGCGTCGCATAACGCGACGAAATCACGGATCGTGCAGAGATGAATATTGGGCGAATCATACCACTGATGGTCGAGCAGCCCCGTTACCGGCATGCGGCCGCGCAGTGCCAAGCCGGCGCGGACCCGCCAGAAGCCGAAATTGGGAAACGACACGATCGCCCGCTTGCCGATCCGCATCAGCGTTTCGAGCACGCGGCGCGGTTGGCGCGTCGCCTGCAGTGTCTGGCTCAGCACGACGACATCGAACGCGCCCGTCGGATAGGCGTCGAGATCGCTGTCGGCATCGCCCTGGATAACCGAAAGCCCCTGCGTGACGCAGGCGTTCACCCCGTGCTGGCTGAGTTCGACGCCGCGCGCGTCGACGCCCTTTTCGCTCGCGAGATAGGCGAGCAGCTCGCCGTCGCCGCAGCCGATGTCGAGCACTCGCGCCGAGGGTTCGATCATGTCCGCGATGATCCGCAGATCGCGGCGGAGCCGGTCGCGCGCCGGAGTCGAAGTCTCCGGCGCGGCATAGCCGAGCGGAACGGTGGCGGCGCGATCGGACATGACCCGGGGACGCGACTAAGCGTTCGACAGGCCGCGGTGCTCGGCGCAGCCGTTGAGGAACCCGTGCAGCGTCTCGAACAGCTCGGGCTCGTGCAGCAGGAATGCGTCGTGCCCCTTGTCGGTCCCGATCTCGACAAAGCTGACATTGGCGGCAACCGCATTGAGCGCATGCACCAGTTCGCGGCTTTCGCTGGTCGGGAACAGCCAGTCGCTGGTGAACGAGATGATGCAGAAGCGCGTGCCGGTGTCGGCAAAAGCCGCTGGCAGCGATCCCTCGTGCTCGGCGGCGAGGTCGAAATAATCCATCGCGCGCGTGATGTAGAGATAGGAGTTGGCGTCGAACCGGTCGACGAACGTGCTGCCCTGGTGGCGCAGATAGCTTTCAACCTGAAAATCCGCGTCGAAGCCCCAGGTCACGGTGTTCCGGTCCTGCAGATTGCGGCCGAACTTGCGGTGCAGCGCCGCCTCCGAAAGATAGGTGATGTGTGCCGCCATGCGTGCGACCGCAAGCCCGCGCGCCGGACGCCGCCCGGCTTCGAGATATTTGCCGTCGCACCAGTCGGGGTCGGCCATGATGGCCTGCCGGCCGACTTCGTGGAACGCGATATTTTGCGCCGAATGGCGCGCCGCGCTGGCCACGGGAACCGCGGCAAAGACGTGTTCCGGATAGCTCGCGGCCCATTCCAAGACCTGCATCCCGCCCATCGAGCCGCCGATGACGCAGAACAGCTGGTCGATCTCGAGATGCTCGATGAGGCGCTTTTGCGCCCGCACCATGTCGCGCACGGTGATGAGCGGAAACGACAACGCCCACGGCTCGCCGGTAGCCGGATCGAGATCCTTGGGCCCTGTCGTGCCCATGCAGCCGCCAAGCACATTGGCGCAAACGAGGAAATAGCGCTCGGTATCGAGCACGAGGCCGGGCCCCGCCATGGTCGTCCACCAGCCGGGATGCCCGGTGATGGGATGCGGGTCGGCGACATACTGATCGCCGGTCAGCGCATGGCAAATGAGGATCGCGTTGGAGCGATCCTTATTAAGCTTGCCATAAGTCTGGTAGGCGATCGTGAACGGGCCGAAATCGACACCGCAATCGAGGCGCAACGGCTCGCGCACCACCAGCCGATAGCCGGGCCAATCGGCGTCGGGGCGCCGCAAGATGCGTGGGGTGACCGCGGATGACACGATGTTTGCCCTGGTCCCTAGGCTGTGCCTGTAGCCATGCGCCGACCGTCGTCGCCGCCGGCCGCCGTTGGCGGAAGCGTAGGTAGGTATCGCTCGGCCGGCATGTCAACGGTTTCGTTTGATTTCGAGGATTGCTGACCCTACTACTATCGCCCCTCAGCGTCCGGTCAATACATGCTGTCAAGCTCGTCCGATCTCGAAGAATTGCGCCGCCGCATCGACGGGATTGACAACAATCTTCTCGAATTGCTGGTTGATCGACTGAAGATTGTGGCGCAGGTGGCGGCACTCAAGTCTGACGGCACAGCAAGCTATGTTCCGTCGCGCGAGGCCGCGATCATCCGCCGGCTGGTCGCGCGCACCGGCGACATGCTGCCCGTCGGCTCGATGGTGCGCATGTGGCGTGAGCTCCTCGGTGCGGCGGTGCGCAGTGAGGGCCCGTTTGCCGTCGGCACCTATGTGCCGCCGGATGGACCGGGATTGTGGGACGTCTCGCGCGATCATTACGGCAGCCAGATGCCCATGACCCTCTATCGGACGACCCTCCAGGTGATCCGGGCCGTTACCGACCGCCGCGTCGCGGTGGGCGTGCTGCCGATGCCGCGAGACGATGACAGCGACCCGTGGTGGGTGCACCTCCTGTCGCCCGACGCCGATGTGCCGCGGGTCGTCGCCCGCTTGCCGTTTGGCCCGCGCGGCAATGCCCGTTCCGATGGCGATGCACTGGCGATCGGCTACGGTCCGCAGCAGTCAAGCGGCGACGATCGCACTTTGCTCGCGACCGAGAACGCGGTCGACATCAGCCAGGGTCGGTTTGCCGCTGCCTTTGCCGCGCTGGGCATGACCTGCCGGTTCATCTTTTCCTGCGGCCAGGGCGAGACGACGAATACGCTGATTGAGATTGATGGTTTCGTCAGTCTCGAAGACCCTCGGCTCGCGAAGCTTCGCGAGCGGCTGGGCGACGATCTGCTGCGGCTGTTTGCGGTCGGCTCCTATGCCGTGCCGCTTGCCGAGGCCAACGGCGGCGCGCCCGCTTCCGGCCTGGCGCAACCGGCCTCAACGGCCGGGAACGGCATTCGAGGCTAGTGTGATGAGCGACAAGCAAAGGCCGGTTCCGGGGCCGGGCATCCTCGACATCGCCACCTATGTCGGCGGCGACGCCAAGCTCGAAGGCTTCGAGAGGCCGATCCGGCTCGCCTCCAATGAAAGCGCCCTGGGGCCGAGCCCCAAGGCGGTCGCCGCCTACCGCGCGCTTGCCGGCGAAATCCACCGCTATCCCGACGGTTCCGCCGACGAACTGCGCCACGCGCTCGGTGAGCATTACGGGCTCGACCCGGCGCGGATCGTCTGCGGCTCCGGCTCCGACGAGCTGATCGGGCTGTTGCAGCGCGCCTATGCCGGTCTCGGTACCGAGGTGCTGTACAGTCGTCACGGCTTCCTGATGTACCCGATCGGCGCGCAGGCGGTCGGCGCGACCCCGGTCGCCGCGCCCGAGCGCGACCTGACCGCCGATGTCGACGCGATCCTCGCCCGCGTCACGCCCAGGACGCGGCTCGTCTTTATCGCCAATCCGAACAACCCGACCGGCACTTATCTCTCGATGAGCGAGATGGCGCGGCTTCATGCCGGGTTGCCGTCGAACGTGGTGCTGGCGATCGACGCGGCCTATGCCGAGTTCGTCAACCGCAACGATTACGAGCCCGGCATCAAGCTTGTCGACGCGGCTGAGAACGTCGTCATGCTCCGGACGTTCTCGAAGATTTTTGCGCTTGCCGGGCTGCGGCTCGGCTGGGGCTATTTCCCGCCGGCGATCGCCGACGTGCTCAATCGCATCCGCGGCCCGTTCAATGTCGGTGCCGCGGCGCTTGCCGCCGGGGTCGCCGCGCTCAACGACACCGAGTCGCTGCAAAAGGCGCGCGCGCACAACGACCGCTGGCAGCCCTGGCTCAACGAGCGGCTCGCCGCGCTCGGTCTCAGCCCGACCCCGAGCGTCGGCAATTTCGTGCTGCCGCGCTTTGCCGAAAGCGGCAAGCATAGCGCCGCCGCGGCCTTTGCCTTCCTGCAGTCGCGCGGCATCCTCGTCCGCAAGATGGGCGGCTACGGGCTGCCCAACCACATCCGCATTACGGTCGGCCTCGCCGAGGAAAACGAGAAGGTCGCCGCCACTCTCGCCGAGTTCATGGCGTCCTGATGGAAGAGCCGCTGTTTGACCGCGTCGCGATCATTGGGATCGGGCTGATCGGCTCGTCGCTGGCGCGCGTTATTCGCCGCGACGACCCGACGACGCAGATCGTCGCCTGTGCCCGGCGCGCCGAGACGCTGGAAGCGGTGCGTCGCCTTAAGATTGCCGATGAGGCCACCGACGACCCCGTTGTCGCGGTCGCCGGGGCGGATCTGGTGGTGCTGGCGACGCCGCTTTCCGCCTATGCCGGGATCGCTCGCGCGATCGCGCCGGCGCTGAAGCCGGGCGCGATCGTCACCGATGTCGGCTCGGTCAAGGAAGCCGCGATCCGCGACATCGCGCCGGCATTGCCAAAGCGTGTGCATTTCGTGCCGGGCCACCCGGTCGCCGGCACCGAACATTCCGGCCCTGAGGCGGGTTTCGCCGAGATGTTTGCCGATCGCTGGTGCATCCTGACCCCGCTTCCCGAGACGGCGCCGGAGGCGGTCGCCAAGATCACCGCGCTCTGGCGGCTCGCCAAGATGCGCGTCGTCGAGATGCCGGCGGAGCACCATGACAAGGTGTTGGCGGTGACCTCGCATCTGCCGCATCTGATCGCCTACACGATCGTCGGCACCGCGACCGAGCTGGGCCAAGACCTGCAATCGGAGGTCGTCGCCTATTCCGCCGGCGGCTTCCGCGACTTCACCCGCATCGCGGCCTCCGATCCCGTCATGTGGCGCGACATCTTCCTCGCCAACAACGAAGCCGTCTTGGAGCTGCTGCAGCGCTTCAGCGAAGACCTCACCGCGCTGCAGCGCGCGATCCGCCGCGGTGACGGCGCCACGCTGCACGATTGGTTCACCCGCACCCGCGCGATCCGTCGCTCTATTATCGAGGCGAAACAGGCCTAGCCGGTAAATTTGTCATTCCGGGGCGCGCGGAGCGCGAACCCGGAACCTATGAACACTGCCTTCGCGAGGGTAAGCGTTGTCTGGGTTCATGGTCCCGGGTCCGGCCTTCGGCCGTCCCGAGATGACAGCGGAGCTACCAATCGATCCGCGGCGCCGGCCCGAGCTTCGCCGGGCCGAGATACATCTCGCCATTCTGGATGGTCAGCGAGGCGGCGATCTCCGGCCGTCCGTCGGGGCCGGTTTTCGCCAGCATCGCCAGCGCCAGGCGGGCGACGCGGGCGTCGCTCGCCTTGACCCGGCCGGCCGCGACAAGCCCGTTCAGCAGCTGATCGAACCCCGAGACGCCGCCGGAAAACCCGCCGATCGGCTGCAAATCGTTGTCGAGCGCCAGTGTTCCCGTGCCGTTGATCTGCATGTCGCCCCAGCGCAGGTCGAGATGGTCGAGCTCGACGGTGCCGCCCTGGTCGCGCCACTGGGCGGCGGCTTGGCGCAGCGGCCCGGCGGGAAAATCGCCCATCAGCGTCACGCCGAAGCCGAGATCGTCGACCTTTGCGCTGAACCCGGGCGGTGCGGCCGGGAGGCCCAAATCTTCCACGTCGACGGCAAAGGCGAGCCCGGCGTCGCGGTGCGTCGCCGCGGCGCCCGGCGGCAGGGTCAGCCAGGCATGGACCGCGCGCGCGGCGAGCGCAACGATGGCGGTCCCCTTGGCCTGGTACAGCGACAGCCAGATGTTGGTGCCGCCGTCATCGGCGAGCGCGACCGCGCCGCTGCCATGCTCGGCGGACACCTTCGCCAGCGGCGCCGCCGCGTCGCCCAGCGCCGCGGTGATCCCGTCCGGTGCGGCCAGCGAAACGCTGCGGAAATTCCACGGCTTGAGGCTCGCCGACAGGGCCGGCGCATCGAGCTCGGCCGGCGGATTGCTCGAGCCGTCCTTCAGCGCGACATCGCTCAGCTCGAGCCGGAACGACAGCGGGTAGCCGGTAACGCGCATCGTCGTCCACGATGCGTCGATCTTGTGCGTGCGCTCGGCCGCCTGCCATGCGGTCGCCGCTTCCCTGATCTTGCCCGCCGCGACCCACCAATAGGCGCTGTAGGCGCCGAACCCGATGACGAGAACGGCGCTCACGAGGCGAATGACCGTCGCGCGGCGCATGTCCGCGTTATAGCCGCGACCCCCGCGCCGCGCCAGAAGCCGCCGCTATGGCATCACGTTGTAGATGGCGACCGCCTGGCTCAAGCCTTTGAGCGACTGGTCGCCCATCTCTTCGAGCGTCACCGCGCCCTCGACCGCCGTCGCGATCCGGCTGCTGATGAGGATTTGCCCGTCGCGCGCCGCGTCGCATAGCCGCGCGGCGAGATTGGTGACGGTGCCGATGGCGGTGTAGTCCATGCGCTCGGCAAAGCCGATCTGCCCCAGCGTCGCGTAGCCTTGCGCGATGCCGACCCCGAACCCAATACGGTGGCCGCGCCGGCGCCACGCCGTCATCAGTTCGCCGGCGGTTTCGCGCATCGCCATGGCCATGTTGACCGCGCGCTGGGCGGGATCGGGGCAAGGGAGCGGATCGTTGAAGAACACCATCAGCCCGTCGCCGAAGAAATGGCTGAGCGTCCCCTCGAACCGGGTGATGAGCGGCCCCAGCGCCGCGTGGTACGCGCCGAGGAATTCAATGACCTCCTCGGGCTCGGCGGTCTCGGTGAAGGTCGTGTAGTTGCGCACGTCGGCGAACACGACGACGATCTCGCGCCGGTGACTTTCGAGGATGTTTTCGTCGCCCTGCGTGACGACCATCTCGGCGACCTGCGGCGGCAGAAAGCGCTTGAGGCTGCCGATGCGCCCCAGCTCGGCGAGTTGCTCGGCGACGCGTGCTTCAAGGCCACGGTTCAATTCCGCGACCTCATCGGTCCGCTGGCGCAATTCGCCAAGCAGCCGCGCATTTTCCATCGCGATCACCGCCTGCGCCGCGAAATTCTGCAGCAGCGCAATTTGCTTGTCGGTAAACGGCTGGACCTCGGTGCGGTACAGAACCAAAGCGCCGCGCAGTCCGGCCTCGTTGCGCAGTGCGACCCATATACCGGTGCGGGCGCGGCCGAGGTCGACCAGTGCACGGCGGGCCGGGTTTCCCGAGCGATAGGCTTCGGAACCCTTCAGGTCCGGCACATGCACGACGGCTTCGCCCCGCACAAGCGCAGCAAGCGAACCCCCGGTCTCGCCGGCTCCCAACGGGCGGCTCATAAACTTGGTATAGCTTGGCGCGGCGCCGCTCAGCGTAACGGTGCGGAACCGTTCTCCGTCGAATTCCATGAAATGGCTGAGCTCGGCCTGGCAGAGCCGCATTGCCTTGTCGATCATGGCCTCGAACACCGGTGGGAGTTCGCCGGGCGAGGAGTTGATGACCTGCAATACCTCTGCGGTCGCGGTCTGTTGGTCCAGCGCCTCGCGCGTTTCGGTGATCAGCCGAGCGTTCTCCATCGCGATAACGGCCTGCGCCGCGAAGTTTTGCAGCAAGGCGATCTGGCGCTCGCCAAACGGCCGCACCTCATGGCGATAGACGTGTATGATGCCGAGTAGAGTGTCATCCTTGCGCAGCGCGACGGTAAGGACGGTGCGGAACCCGCCGATTTCGAGAACCGCCCGACGCATCGCGGTGTCGCTCTGGTAGAACGGGTCGTTGACGACGTCGGCGACCTGCACCACGGCTTCGCCATCGCGGATGATCCGGGCGTTGATAGTGCCGAGTTCGGGGACGATCTTGCCTTGCTCGCGAACCCAGGCCGAAAAAGCCGGGTCGCCGCGGTCGGCGACGGGAACGAGGCCTTCTCCGTCATAGGTCAGGAGATAGCCGAAACTCGCTTCGCAGAGATGCAGGGCCTTGTCGAGCATTGCCTCGAACACCGGCGCAAGATCGCCCGGCGACGAGTTGATGACCCGCAGCACCTCGGCGGTCGCGGTCTGCTGCTCCAAGGCCTCGCGCGTCTCGTTGATGAGTCGCGCATTCTCCATCGCGATAACCGCCTGGTCGGCGAAGCTTTGCAACAGGTTGAGCTCTTCGGCGTCGAACGGCCGCAATTCGTCGCGATAGACGACCAAAGCCCCGAATGCCCCACCCTCCCGACGCAGCGGCGTACCGCTGAGGGTCCGCATGCCCGCTGCGCGGAAAACCGGCGGCCCAGGCCAATCGGCGAATGCCGGGTCGAGATTGTCGAGATCGGGAAGGTGGATTTGCCGGTTCTCATGGATGACGGTCCCGGGCAAAGTCCGGGGGCGCACCAAATGATCCGGGTCGGATAGCCTCGTGCTGACGTCCTCGGCGCCGCGACCGACGACGATCGCCGTGCTGTATGCGTCGCCGGCGGCGATACGGAACGCGGCGCCCGCCGCATTGAAGAGCCGCATCGTCGTCTCGGCGATCTTGCGCAGCGTCCCATCCGCGTCGCCTGGCGATGCGGCGATCACGCGCAGGATATCGGATGTCGCTGTTTGCCGTTCGAGACCTTCGCGCGTCTCAGTCAACAGCCGCGCGTTCTCCATCGCGATGACGGCTTGCGCCGCGAAGTTCTGCAGAAGCGCGATCTGCTTGTCGGTGAAGGGGCGAACTTCCTGTCGATACACATGGAGGAGCCCCAGCAGGGTGTCTTCCCCACCGGGTAATTTGTCGTATTTGCGGAGTGTTACGGCGAGATAACTGCGAGCACCCCCGAGACGGACGACAGCCTGCAATCCCGGGCTATTCTGGTATGCGTCGTATTCCAGGATGTCTCGGATCGAAACGATTTTCTCCCCGCGAACAAGCCGCTCGGCGACGCCCCCGGGCGCAGGTGCGATAGGATATATCGTGGCGTCCAGCAACGCGGCGGGGATGCCGCGCGAAGCGCCGCGATGAAAATGCTCGCCATCCCACGTCATCAAAGTTCCGAAATTAGCCTCACAGAGGCGCAGGGCCTTTTCGAGGATCGCCTCGAACACCGGCGCGAGATCACCGGGTGAGGCATTGATGACCTGCA
>DATJSH010000163.1:0-8880 GCA_035504235.1 Allostellaceae bacterium
TCGTCCGGGCTCATGATGCCCTTGATGACCAGCGCCTTGGGGAAGAGCTTGCGGTATTGCTCGACATCCTTCCAGGTCTGGGTGTTGAACGGCCGCACCGACGAAGAAAACTGCATCACTGCCTCGGCGTCGGAGCCGGCCGGCGCGTAGGGCTGCCAGTTGCCGAGCATCGGCGTGCCGCCGCCGCGGCGGAAATACTCGGCGATCCAGCCGGGATGCTCCAGCGCCTCGACGAGGATCGACGGTTTGAGGGAAAGCGCCTGGAGCAACCCGCCGCGAATGTTCTGAAACCCGTTCCTGATGTTGCGTTCGCGCTTCGAGCCGGCCGGGGTGTCGACGGTCAGCACCAGCGCGCCGAGGCCCTGATCGGCGGCGCGGCGGATCATATCGGCGTTGATCGCCGGGTCGCGCGCCGCATACAGCTGATACCAATGATTTTGCGGCGCGATCTTGGCCGCTGCCTCGATCGTGTCGTTGCTGGCGCCGGACATGATGTAGGGGATGTTGGCGTCGCGCGCCGCCTCGGCGAGCATCAGGTCGGCGTGATAGCGGAAGAGGCCCGCCCCGCCGGTCGGCGAAATGCCAAAGGGCGAATTGAAGGTCTGGCCGAAAATGGTCTTGGTCTGGTCGCGCTGTGAGACGTCGACGAGGTAGCGCGGCAAGAGCCGGTGCTTGTGGAAGGCCGAGGTATTGGTTTCGAGCCCGCGCTCGTCTTCGAGGCCGCCCTCGATAAAGTCGAAGGCGATCTTCGGCAGGCGCCGCTTGGCTTGCTGGTGCAGATCCTCGATGTTGACGACGTCGTCGAGCCTCATGGCCACCCTCCCCGCTTTGTTGAGGAAGCATGGCGCATCCGCGCAGTCAGCGGCAATGCCCTAAGCGCCGGTCAGGGCTCGATCACAGGTATCCGGAGGGCGCGCGAGGCATCCGCCATTCGTCGATCAAAAGTGATGAGAGTCGCGGCCAAGCGTTGTGCCACCGCGATGTGGATCGCGTCGGGCGTCCGCAAAACTAAATCCAGGTGCCGGAGAAACGAAGCGGCCAGGGCAATATCTGAGGGCGACGTCTCGGCGTTTCCCACCGCCGTCAGCGCCCACCGGTCGAAAGCCGAAAGCACGCTCTGTCCTTCGCTGCGGGGCAGGTGCCCCATCCTTACGTGTCGCGAGATGGCGGATGCAAACTCGGCCGCAGCGAAATCGCTCACGATCAAACCAGCCGAATGAGTCGATACAAAACTTGTTGCGCGAGAGCTCGCCGGTTCCGCCGTCAACAATGCAACAAGAAAGCTGGCATCCAAATAATGATCTATCGATCCCACTCCTCGTCGCGCATCTTGCTGATGAAAGTGCCAGCGTCGATTTTCATCGGGGTCAGGCGCGCGCGATGCTCCTCCAGCCATTTGAAGTCGGCCTCGGTCATGCGTTTTGGCTGGCGCTTGATCGGCCTCAGTTCGACGACGGGCTGGCCGTGACGGGTAATGACCACATCCTCGCCCTCGACGGCACGGTGGATCAGCTCGGAGAGTTTGTTTTTCGCTTCGGCGACGCTGTACGTACTCATGTCGCAAATATAGCTATTTGATAGCCAGATTGTCGAGGGCACGCCGGCATATTAGGCTGCCTGCACCACGATTGGAGACATCATCGCATGGATTACACCACGCTCGGCCGGACAGGATTGAAGGTCAGCGTCGCCGGGCTCGGCTGCGGCGGGTTCAGCCGGTTGGGTCTGGGCACCGGCGGCGACGAAGCCGGTGCGATCGCCATCGTGCGCGGCGCGATGGAACTGGGGGTCAACCTGTTCGACACGGCCGCCTCCTACGGCACCGAACACGTGCTTGGGAAGGCGATCAGTTCAGTGCCGCGCGACAAGGTCGTCGTCTGCACTAAGGCACCGTTTTCATGGAGCACGGGCCGTGCGATGCCGGAAGGTATCGTCGCGGCGCTCGACAAGTCTCTCCGCGAGCTCGACACCGACTACATCGACGTCTACCAGCTGCACGGCGTGCCGCCGGCGAACTACCGGCATGCGCTCGAAGAACTCGCGCCGGTGCTGCTGCGTGAGCGCGACAAGGGCAAATTCCGCTTTCTCGGCATCACCGAGACCGCACCGCACGATTTGAGCCATGAAACGCTGCACCAGGCGGCTGCGGATGGCGCCTGGGACGTGTGCATGGTCGGGTTTTCGATGATGCATCAGAATGCGCGCGAGCGCGTCTTCCCGGTGACCCGGGCGCACAAGGTGGGCACCCTGTTGATGTTCGCGGTGCGCAATATCTTTTCCCAGCCCGGGCGGCTGGAAGCCGAGTTGCGGCAGCTGGCCGAGCGCGGCGAGATCGCCGCGGCGCTGGCCGAGAACGACGACCCGCTCGGTTTCCTGGTGCATGACGGCGGTGCGAGCAGCGTCATCGACGCCTGTTATCGCTATGTGCGGCACGAGCCCGGGGTCGATGTCGTGCTGTTCGGCACCGGCAAGGCCGCGCACCTCAAGACCAACATCGATTCACTGCTGAAGCCGCCGCTGCCCGAAGCCGACCACAAAAAGATCGGCGAGCTGTTCGGTCACCTGGTTGGGGTCGGGCTCGATGCGCCGCATTTGTCGAACCCGCCGCCTAAATCCTAAAGGAGACTGCGATGGCAAGCCGCATCAACCGGGCGATCGAGCTCTTGGCCGCGGGCCAGGCGATCTACTATGTCGGCGCCCACACCGGCCATGTGCTGACACAAGCGCAAGGACGGGAAGATTCAGGCGCTTGGGCCGACTACATCAACGTCGGCATGGAGCATGGCGCGTTCGACATGACGGGCCTTGCCGGCTACCTCAAAGGCTTGGTCGATGGCGGGCCGACGCGCTCCGGCCACCGCACGCCCACGGTCATCGTCGAAGCGCCGGTCAACGGCATCAACGAGGAGCATGTCCGCTTTAACGCGTGGCAGTTCCGCCAGATTCTGGGGCGCGGCGCGCACGGCGTGCTGTTGTGCCAGGCGGAAACCGCCGGCGCGGCGCGCGCCTTTGTCGAAAGCTGCCGCTACCCGCATCACCTCGAAGGCGTCGACCCACATTTGCCGACGCCGCTCGAACGCATGAAAGGGGCTTCGGGCAAGCCGAGTGCCGGGCTTGGGGCCGGCACGCGCGGCCGCGGCTCGGAAGCGACGGCGGCGGCGATCTGGGGCGTTTCGGAGACGGAATACAGGGAGCTGGCCGACCCGTGGCCGCTCAATACCAAGGGCGAGCTGCTGCTCGGCGTGAAACTCGAGAGCCCCGAGGGCATTGCCCATTGCGAGGAAATTTTAGCAACGCCGGGGCTCGGCTTTGCCGAATTGGGGCCGGGCGACCTGTCGCTGGCGCTCGGCTACAAGGAGATGCCGCGCGACAAATATCCGCCTGAGATGGAAGAGGCGCGCGAGCGGGTGCTGGCGGCGTGCAAAAAGAACGGCATCGCCTTTCTCGAAATCGGTACGCCGGAGAACATCACAGCCAAGATCGACCAAGGGGTGCGTGTCGTCGCCGGCCACAGCGAGGAAGCCGCCCGCATCGGCCGCGCTTACCAGAAGCGGACAATGCCGGTTTGACTACGGCATCACCGTCACGCCTTCTTTAGCGAGGGCTGCGATCTCGTCGACGGAGTAACCAAGCTCGGCGAGCACGTCGGCACTGTGCTCGCCCAGCGCGTCTACCCAGTCATGAGCCGCGGCGCGAGAGCCGGAGAGGCGGAACGGCGGGTTGAGCGCGAGGAACGCCCCGCCCTTGTCGCTCACCTCCTGCAGCGAATGGCGGTGCGCAAGTTGCGGGTCCCGCATCGCCTCGGCGACGGTGCGATAGGGCGATGACGGCACGCCGTGACGGTCGAAAACCGCCTGCACCTCGGCGGTCGGCAATTGGCTCGACCATTGTTCGAGCTCGTCCATCAACTGGCCCCAATTGACGCGGCGGTTCTGGTATTTCTCAAAACGCGGGTCGGTTAGCCAGTCCTTGCGGCCGGCGGCGGCGGCCATGTTCTGAAACGTCCGCTCGCTGGCGACCGAGAGGTTCACATAGCCGTCCCTGGTCGCGATCGGCCCGAAGATCGGCCGCGGCGGCGGCGGCACGTCGAACTGCGAGTTCTGCAGTTCGCCGAGGGTCAGCGACAGCATGCTTTCGAGCATCGACACGTCGATCATCTGCCCTTCGCCGGTCGCCTGGCGCTGGTGCAAGGCGGCGCAGATCGCGCCAAACGCGTAGGTGCCGCTCAGTACGTCGGCGATGAAGATGCCGCAATAATCGGGGCGGCGCGGCTCGACCTGATGCGCAATCTGCGCCAGATCGTAACCGGAAGCGGCATGGATGACCGGCGCATAGGCGGGGCGGCCCGCCGACGGGCCGGTCTGCCCATAGCCCGAGATCGCGCAATAGACGATCGCCGGGTTGACCGCGCGCAGCTGGGGATAATCGAGTCCAAAGCGCGCCATGACGCCGGGGCGGAAATTCTCGACCACGACATCGGCGGTCTTGACGAGGCGATGCACCACCTCGACCGCCTCCGGACGCTTCAGATCGAGGACCAGGCTCTTCTTGCCGGCGTTCAACTGGCCGTACGAGGTGCTGGCGCCGCCGCGGAGCGGCAGCCGGGTACGCATCATGTCGCCTTCAGGGGCCTCGATCTTGACGACGTCAGCGCCGAGGTCGGCGAGCAGCCGCGCACAATGCGGCCCGGCAATCGTCGTGGTGAAATCGAGCACGCGAACCCGGTCGAGGGCATTCATCGGCGTTCCGTCCGTCGTTGCGAGCGGAGCGGCGCAATCTCGCTCCGAGTGAATCCGGTCCGCCCGAGATTGCTTTGTCGCTGCGCTCCTCGCAATGACCAAGGACAGAGTGGGGACGAATGCGGTTGCTCCACGCATACAAACAGGCGAACAATTCGGAAAAAGAGCGCGTGAACCGGGAGAGCGAGGAATGGCCGTCACGATGCGCGCGTTTTCGAGCCTGGCGGTCGCCACGGTGATCGCAGGCTCCATCGCCCCCGCTTCGGCGCAACAGGGCGGCGCGCCCACCACGCTGCCGGATGTATCGGTAACCGCGCCGCGCAACCCCAACGAGGTGCGGCCGACCTCACAAGGCGCGCCGGGGATGCCCTATTTCGGCAATACCCGCGTCGAGGAAAGCAGTTGGCCGGTCATTCCCTGCACGACCTCGCGGGTCGGGGCAGGCGACACCGCGGCGAGCTGCCGGCGCGGCCCGATGGTCATCAATTTCGAGCATGGCGACGCACAAGGCACGCGCCCGCTCTCGAACTGCCAGATCGCCCATGATCTCGTCATCAGCAAGGCCGGCGGGCTCGATTTCGAGGCCGACAGCCTGGTCTTCGACCCGTACTACATCAGTGCGATCGGCCATCAGCGGCAGGATTGCTATGTCGAGGCGATCCCGCGCAACCTGCAATCGCAGCTCGTCGACATGAACCACGTCACTCGCCAGGCCTCCGGTTGGGGGACGATGCGCGAGAGCGGCGATCTCACGATGCTCGACTTCACCGTCGGGCCGGATCGCTGCGTCGCGTTCGAGAAACGCGGGCCGCGCTGGGGCGGCGGCTATATCTGGCTGGTGCATGCGGCAACCTGCCGGAAGGACGGGCAGCCCGTAACCGAGGCCGATATCGCCGCCGTGATGGGCGCGTTGAAAATCGAGCAGCGCGACCCGAATGGGAATCTGCATTAGAAGGCAGTGCCGAGCCGCCGCGCCAGTTCCTACGTCGCAATCTGACCTGGCGGCAGTGGGGCGCGGCCCGCCGTCGGAGCGTGCTTAGGAAATTGGTTGTATTGCTTGCGAGCCGCCTCCCACAATTTGTCCGGGATGTTTGGGCCCTCTTCCGCAAGCTCACTGCGGTCACGAAACAATTTCTCCAGCGTTGAGAAAGCGTCCTTACCGCGCACCTCGCCTTCGTCGCGAAATTGTAGACCGTACAACTCAAACTCCCGCTTTGGTGCGCGGAGCTTGCCGCCAGCAACTCTGTGTCGCTCTGATTCTTTCAAAGGATTCAAGGAAGTCTGAAGCGCCGCAAGAACCGCCGCCAATATCGACACCAGGCCGGCAGCGATTTTTATCCAGAGACTGGCGTTGTTTTCCAGCGTTCCGGAAATTGCTGTCCCGAGGAATCGTTTCCCCGTTCGATTACACCGCGCGCTTTTCGTGCAGCGCGGCGATATCCGCCGGACTGTAGCCAAATTCCTTCAAGATCTCGTCGGTGTGCTCGCCCTGGTCCGGGGTGTATTTGAGACGCTCGGGCTGCGGGAAGGCGCTCATGTGAATCGGTTGGCCGACGATGTCGAACACGCCGATCTTCGGGTGGTCGACCGGGCGGCGGATTTTCAGGTGCTTGACCTGCGGATCGGCGAACACCTGGTCGATCGTGTTGATCGGGCCGCACGGCACACCGGCCTTGCTCAGCTCGTCGACCCAGAACTTGCTCGGCTTCGATTTGACGACATCGGTAAGGTGGGCGATCAGTGCCGGGCGGTTCTTTGAGCGCGCTTGCTGGGTCGCGAAGTCAGGGTTGGACGAGAGGTCCTTATCGCCGGCGACCTCGCAGAACTTCTTCCACAGACTGTCGCCCGAGGCGGCGATGTTGATAAAGCCGTCGGCGGTCTGAAACATGCCGGTGCCGGGCGAGGTGGGATGGAAATTGCCCTCCTGCTTCGCCACCTCGCCCTTCATCGTGTAGCGCGACGCCTGGAAGTCGAGCATGAAAATCTGCGCCTCGAGCAGCGAAGTGTGCACCCATTGCCCCTCGCCGGTGCGTTCGCGCGCCAAGAGCGCCAGAGTGATGCCGTTGGCGAGGAGGATCCCGGCCGAGGTGTCGTTGATCGCGATGCCGACGCGGGTCGGCCCCTGGCCGGGATGGCCGGTGATCGACATGAGGCCGCCCATGCCTTGGGCGATCTGGTCGACCCCAGCCCGGCCTTCATAAGGCCCGTCCTGGCCGAAGCCCGAGATGCTGCCATAGACGATGCGCGGGTTGACTTGTCTCACCGCCTCGTAATCGATGCCGAGCCGATGTTTCACGGTCGACTTGAAATTCTCGACGATGACGTCGGCCTTTTTTGCCATCGTCATAAAGACCTCGTGCCCTTCCTTGGACTTGAGGTTCAAGGTCAGCGAACGCTTGTTGCGATGGAGGTTCTGGAAGTCCGGGCCATCGCGGCGGCTGCCGGTGGCGTCGGTCGCCTCGCCCGGCTGCTCGATCTTGATGACATTGGCGCCCCAATCGGCGAGTTGGCGCACCGCGGTGGGGCCGGCGCGATGGGCGGTCAGGTCGAGCACGAGAAAGCCGTTCAAGGGCAGCGCGGTCATGGGTGTCTCCGGATCGGCATGGTTGCCGCTATGCTACAGCATGTTGTTTCTGTCGTCATACCGGCGGGACGGCGGGTGCATAGAACGGCGAGGATTACCCCAAGGTGCTGATCGGCTTTGCCAGGAGACCTTCGGCGCGCCGTAGTTCAGCGCGGAGCGCCGCGCCGCTCGGCAGCCTCGTACCATGCCTTCACCGCGCCACGGTCGATCTTGCCGTTTTCGTTGTACGGCATCTCCTCAATCTGCATCACTGCTCGCGGCACGGCGGCCTCGTCGAGCCGAGCGGTCAAGGCGTCCATTACCTCGTACTGATCGAATGGCGTCGTGCCGTGGCGTTCGACCACCGCGACAAGATAGTCGCCGCGGCTCAGCACGCACACCACCGGCCAGCCGATCTCGCGCAGCGCTGCCGCGACCTCGTCGAGCTCGATGCGGACGCCTTTGACTTTGACCTGGAAGTCCATCCGTTCCTTGAAAAAGACGTGACCGCCTCGACGCTCTGCCCAATCACCGGTGAAGCAGCCGGGGACGGAGCGGCCGCCGACCGTAACCTCGCGAAATCGCTCGGATGACTGCTCAGGATCGCTCCAGTATTCGGTGGCAAGCTGAGGCCCGGTGATGACGATTTCGCCTTCATCGGCGTGGCTTCCGCCGACGAGATGCAGGCCCATCCCCGGGATCGGCTCGCCGAGCGCGACGCTCGCCCCGCACGCGCCTTCATAATCACCGGCCGTCAACACCAGCGAGGTCATCGACACAGTGGCCTCGGTCGGCCCGTAGGTGTTCTGTATTATGACGTGCGGGCACGCCGCGAAGATCGCCCGCAAATACTGAGGCAGCAATGGCTCACCGCAGAAATTCAGCCAGCGCAGCGAAGCGAGATTGTCGGCGGTGATGCTGTCGGCCCGCATCATCAGGCTGATCACACTGGGCACCGAGTTCCAGACGGTGATCTTTTCGCGGGTAATCATGCGCGCGGGGAACAGGCGATCGCCCTTGCCCTGGACCGGGAATAGCGTCGCCCCGGCACAAAGCGTGCCATAAATCTCCATCACGCTGAAATCGAAGCCGATATTGGCGTATTGCGACACCCGGTCGTCGGCACCGAACATGCGCGAGCCACGCATCCAGCCGACATAATGATCGAGCGCGGTGCGCGGGATCACCACGCCTTTGGGCGCCCCCGTCGAGCCTGAGGTAAAGATCACATAAGCGATGCGGTGACGGCGCCGTGCGTCGTCGGGCAACGGCTTGTCGGGTGCGTCCGCGGGCAGCAGCAGCATCGCCCCGGCCGACTCGGCCAGCAGGCCCGTGGCGATGTCGCCATCGCCGACGATGATGTCTGGCTGAAGCTGCCGCGCGATCCGTCGCAGTTTCAGAATCGGCGAATCGACGTTGACTGGCGTGTAGTAGCCTCCCGCGAGGGCAGCTCCGAGCATCGCGGCGTAAGCCTCGGCGCCGGAAGGCAGAGCGATCAGCACACGCGGCTCGGGAAAGCGGGCGAAGGCTTGCGCGAGGCGGCGTGCGCGCTGGGCCAACTCCTCGTAGCTGACAGCT
>DATJSH010000164.1:0-16883 GCA_035504235.1 Allostellaceae bacterium
CCGCGCTATCTGTCGGAAGAAAGCGATCGCCGCGCGATCCTTGGCGGCCTGCGTTTTGCGCGCCGTATCTTCGACGCGCCGGCGCTGAAGAAATACACCGGCACCGAGACGTTTCCCGGCGTCAATATTCAAAGCGATGACGAGCTGCTCGATTATGCGCGCGGCTATGGCGGCACCTGCTACCACGCGAGTTGCACCTGTATGATGGGGCAGCACCCGCTGGCGGTGGTCGACGACCAGCTCAAGGTGCACGGGCTCGAAGGGCTGCGGGTCATCGACGCCTCGGTGATGCCGGCGGTCACCTCGACCAACACCAACGCGCCGACGATCATGATCGCGGAAAAGGGCGCGGTGGCGATCAAGGGCGCGGCGCGGCAGAAGTTGGCCGCGTAGCGTGCCGCGGCGCCAACGGGGTTGAGCGGCGGCGAAAATTGGGCTGAAGTCTCACCATCTCGTCAGGAGGAAACCCCCGATGCCGTTTTATGAAAAAGGCAATGTCCGCATCCGCTACGAAGATTCCGGTGGCTCCGGCTTTCCGCTGCTGGTGACGCCGGGTGGTGGCCTCAATTCGCGGGTCGCGATGTGGCCGACCGCCGCGATCAACGCGCCGGAAGAGTTCAAGAACGACTTCCGCTGCATCACGATGGATCAGCGCAACGCCATTGGCGGCGAGTCGACGGGGCCGGTGCCCACTGAAAACGCCTGGGATGCTTATGCCGACGATCAGCTTGGATTAATGGACCACCTCGGCATCGATAAGTTCTTCTATATGGGCTACTGCATCGGCGGCTGCTTTGCCGGCAAGTTGTTGCAGCGCGCGCCCAACCGCGTCGTCGCGGCGGTGTTCCACCAGAGCGTCGGGCACCGCGCCGAGGATCCCGGTGTCATGATCCGGCACAGCAACGAAAACTGGGTGCCCGAGTTCAAGAAGCGCCGGCCCGAGGTGTCGCAGGACAACATCGACAAATTCATCCACAGCCTGTGGGAAGTGCAGCCGGATTTTCTCTACAGCGTGTCGCGCGATTTTATCGCGAAGTGCCAGACGCCGATCCTGGTGCTGCCCGACGATACGCCGTCGCATCCGCTGCAGACCTCGATCGATGTCGCCTCGTTGGCGCCGAACTCGGACATCACCGTGTTCCCGTGGCGCGAGCCCGAGGAATTGCGGCAGCGCATGATCGGTAAGGTCCGCCGCTTCCTTAAGGAGCACACGCCGAAGTAAGCCATACCGCGGAGGTCTCCTTTGGCATCCCAAATTCTCGCCTCCGCCGGGCTTGATCCGGTGGTCCACGAATAGTTTCCGCTTATTCATGGATGGCCGGATCAAGTCCGGCCAAGGCGCCTGAGGGGTGCTTCCACTGAGCAAATGCTGCCCTGGGAGAACTGCCATGCCCATGTATGAAAAAGGTCCCGTCCACATCCATTACGAGGAGGTGGGCTCGGGCTTTCCGCTGCTGATCATCCCCGGCGGCGGGCTCAACTCGACCGTCGAGGGCCTCAAGACGCACCCCTTCAACCCGCTCACCGAGCTCAGCGATGAGTTCCGGGTCATCGCCGCCGATTTGCGCAATGCCAAGGGCGGCGAGTCGACCGGGCCGCTCGAGGCCGACCGGCCGTGGGACGCCTACACCGACGATCATATCGGGCTAATGGACCATCTGGGCATCAAGCAGTTCATGGTGCTCGGCTTCTGCATCGGCGGGCCGTTTATCTGGAACTTGCTAAAGCGCGCCGGCGACCGCGTTGTCGCCGCCGTGCCGGTGCAGCCGAGCGGCTATCGTCACGAGATGCCGGAGCTTTCGTACAACAACAACATGAAGGGCTGGGGCCCCGAGTTGTGCACGCGCCGGCCCGACATCACGATGGCCCAGGTCGACACGTTCTTGAGTAACATGTACCGCGGTGACCGCGCCGACTTCGTCTACACCGTCTCCCGCGATTTCGTGCGGCAATGCCAGACGCCTATCCTGATCCTGCCCGACGACGTGCCGGGGCATCCCTATGCTGTTGCGCTGGAAAGCGCCTATCTCGCCCCTAACGCGCAGGTCAGCCTCTATCCCTGGAAAATGAGCCCGCTCCAGATCCAGCTGGCGCTGCGGCATGTGCGCGGCTTCCTCAGGAACAATCTGCCCGCCGCGGCGGCAAAGCCGCTGGCAGCGGCCGCGCAGTAATAAGGAGAACCCCATGCCTTTTTATGAGCGCGGCAATGTCCGCATCCGCTACGAGGAATGCGGCTCCGGCTTCCCGCTGCTGGTGACGCCGGGTGGCGGGCTCAACTCGCGGGTCAGCAACTGGCCGACAGCTGTCTTCGACGCGCCTGAGGCGTTCAAGAGCGATTTCCGCTGCATCACGATGGACCAGCGCAATGCCAATGGCGGTGAGTCGCGGGGGCCGATCCCCGACGGCGACCCCTGGGAAGCCTTCGCCGACGACCAGCTCGGGCTGATGGACCATCTCGGCATCGATAAGTTCTTCTACATGGGCTACTGCATCGGCGGCTGCTTTGCCGGCAAGCTGCTGCAGCGCGCGCCCGACCGGGTCGTCGCCGCGGTGTTCTGCCAGACCGTCGGCCATCGCCCCGACGAGCACATCGACTACATGTACAATTCGGGCAAGGACGTCTGGGCGCCGGAGCTGCTTCCCAACCGGCCCGACCTCAACATGGACATGGTGCTGAAGTACCTGCACAACCTCTACCGGGTGCAGCCCGACTTCCTCTACAGCGTGCCGCGCAGCTTTATCGCCGGCTGCCAGACCCCAATGCTCGTCCTGCCCGACGAGACCCCGGCCCACCCGTTGCAGACCTCGATCGACGTCGCGTCGCTGGCGCCCGATTGCGACATCACAGTGTTCCCGTGGCGCGACCCGCCGGAACTGAAGGCGCGGACGATCGAAAAGGTGCGCCGCTTCCTCAAGGCGAATGTGCCATAGGCTGCGGGGGAGTCGTTCAGACGCTTCCGCTTCGTCGCCTCCCCCGGATTTGACCCGGGGGTCTATGAATAGCTTCGGCTTATTTCGTGGATGGCCGGGATAAACCCGGCCAAGGCGACTGAGTGGTGGTTGTCTGGGCCAAACGAGCGCGGTCGTCAGGCCGCGTCCTTCAGTACCAAATCCGCCGCCTTTTCGCCGATCATGATCGATGGCGCGTTGGTGTTGCCCGAGGTCAGGGTCGGCATGATCGAGGCGTCGGCAACCCGCAAGCCCTCGATGCCGTGCACCCGGAGCCGGGCATCGACGACGGCCATCGAGTCGGAGCCCATCTTGCACGTGCCGACCGGGTGATAGGTCGTCTCGGCCGCGCTCTTGACCCAGTCGATGATCTCGTCGTCCGTTTGGCGGTCGGTGCCGGGTGCGATTTCGCTTACCTGCAGCGGCGCCATCGCCGGCGCGGTCATGATCGCGCGGGCGATGCGGATCGCCTTGACCGTCAGCTCGGCGTCGGGCGGGGCCGACAGGAAGTTGAAGTTGATCGCCGGCGGTCTTTGCGGGTCGGACGAGGTGATGTGGATGTGGCCCTTGCTCTCCGGCCGCATCGGATGGGCGTAGCAGGTGAAGCCGGATTGCGTGGCGATGCGCGGCCCCTTGGGCCCCGGCTGGGTCAGCATCGGGACCCAGCCAAGCAGCAGATCGGGCGCCTCCAGCCCTTCGCGCGAGCAGACGAAAGCGCGCATCGGCGCTCCGACCGATGCCAGAAAACCTTTGCGAAATAAAGCATAGCGGAGTGCCTGATGCACCATGCCGAGACCGCGGGCACGGTCATTGTTGGTGATGCCCCGCTTGCCGACAAGCCAGCGGGTACGCGGCGCGTAATGGTCGCGCAGGTTTTCCCCGACCCCGGGGAGCGCCTGGCGCACCTCGATGCCAAGCTTGCGCAGCCGCTGCGGCTCGCCGATGCCGGACAATTCCAGCAGTTGCGGCGAGTTGATCGTGCCGGCGCAGACCACGACCTCGCGCGCGGCGGCCTCGCGCGGCTCGCCACCGACCGAATACTTGACGCCGGTGCAGCGCGTGCCCTCGATGCGCACGCGCTCGGTCAGCGCATTGGTCTCAATGCGCAAATTCTGCCGATGGCGGATGGGGTCGAGATAGGCGCGGGCGGTGCTCTGGCGACGGCCGCGATGGATCGTCGCCTGGCTCATGACGATGCCTTGCTGGCTGGCGCCGTTGTAATCCGGGTTGTGCGGGATGCCGACCTCGCCCGCCGCCTTGATCAGCGCCTGAAAGATCGGCTCCTTTGGCGGCGGGTCGGTGACGCGCAGCGGGCCGTCGCGGCCGCGGAACCGGTCGTCGCCGCCGCCCTCGTAGCTCTCCATCCGCTTGAAGAAGGGCAGGACCTCCTCGTAGCTCCAGCCCTGGTTGCCCATCTGCGCCCAGGTGTCGAAGTCCTGCGCCTGGCCGCGCACAAAGGCCATGCCGTTGATCGAGCTGGAGCCGCCCAACAGCTTGCCCCGGGGCACCGGAATGCGGCGGCCGTTGGTGTTGGCCTCGGGCTCGGCCGAGTAGAGCCAATTGGCGGCGGGGTTGGTGATGAGCCGTGCCGAGCCGACCGGAATGAATGACCAGGGATGGCTCGCCCGGCCGGCTTCGAGCAGGAGCACCTTGTTGCGCGGGTCGGCCGACAGGCGATAGGCGACGGCGGCGCCGGCCGAGCCGGCGCCGACCACGATGTAGTCGTAGTTTTCCATCCGTGTGTGGGCGCTATTGCGCGGCGGCGGCCATCTTGTCGGCGGTCTTGGTCTCGAAGTCGCTCGCGTCGTGGCGCTCGTGCAGCTGCTCGTGCGGCTCGCCGGAGAGGCGGTTGACCATGCGGCCGCGCCGCACCGCCGGCCGCGCCAGCATCGCGTCGCACCAGCGCTGCACATTTTTGTATTCCTGCACCTGTAGGAACTCGGCGCCGCCGTATTGGTTGAACCGCGCTAGCCCGCCATACCACGGAAAGCAGGCCATGTCGGCGATCGTGTAGTCGGGGCCGGCGACCCATTCGCTTTCAGCGAGCCGCTTGTCGAGCACGTCGAGCAGCCGCTTCGCTTCCATCGTGAAGCGGTCGATCGCGTACTCGATCTTGATCGGCGCATAGGCGTAGAAATGGCCAAAGCCGCCGCCGATATAGGGCGCGCTGCCCATCTGCCAGAACAGCCACGACAGGCACTCGGCGCGTGCCGCCGGATCGGCGGTGGTCGGCAGGAACTCGCCGAACTTCTCGGCGAGATGCATGAGGATCGCGGCGGTCTCGAAGACGCGGATCGGCTTCGGTCCGCTGCGGTCCATCAGCGCCGGGATCTTCGAGTTCGGGTTGATCGCGACAAAATCGCTGCCGAACTGGTCGCCCTCGCCAATCTTGATCAGCCAGGCGTCGTATTCGGCGCCTTTGTGGCCCTTCGCCAGCAGCTCCTCGAACATGATCGTGACCTTGACGCCGTTGGGGGTGCCCAGCGAGTAGAGCTGAAACGGGTGCTTGCCGATCGGCAGCTTCCGCTCGAATTGCGCGCCGGCGGTCGGCTTGTTGATATTGGCGAAGCGGCCGAGGGCCGGCTTGGCGACCCAGACTTTCGGCGGCGTGTATTCCGTGTCGGACATTGGTGAAGCTCCGGAGATTGGGGGATCGATGCACACAGAGTGCGCAATCGGCTTGGCTCACGCAAGCTTGGGCGCGCTGAGGACCGGGCCCGGCGCTGCGCCTCAGTCTCGATTTCGCAAAGTGACGGTCTACTGGTCGGTCGAGAAAATGTTGCCGCGTCTTATGGTGCAGTCGGCGGATCGGACGGTCGTTGACACCAACTCGTCCTGATATCCGTTCAGCTTCATCATCACCACGCGCCCGGTTGCCGGGTCGGGCCGTGCGACGGCGGTAAAGCTGCACGTCATGCGGGCGAGATCGATTGTCACGGTCCGGATGATGAAACCTTCGACCTGGCGCGATATGCCGATGAGATTGCCGTCCTCGATCGTCCACGCGACCATTTGCTGGCGAGGTCCCGATGCGGCGGCATTGGGCGCCAGCACGGCGCGCTCGTGCTCGCTCGCCATGCCGGCGGTGACGTCCGCGTAATCGAAAACCCGCCCGGAGAGGCTCACATAAATTTTGCGGACGACGTGGATGTCGTTGGACATCGGGTCGTCGCGGCCTTGGCTATGCTTCCACACATTGTTCGCGGTCGCGTGGGCTTCGATCGAATAGCCCTTCAACTCGTCGAGGGTAACCGCGTCGGCCTCAGTACAAAGGGCGACGCAAAGCAGGCCCATGGCAACGCCACCGCCAAAAAAAGTGCAACCCTTCAAGGTTCGTTCCTCGCCAAAGACCCCTCTACCGGAGCCGCTGAAATAGCATGGTCGAGGCATTCCCAAATATTGTTTTCGCTCAAATCTTGCCAGTTGCGGGGCTTGGTTTCATGCTTCGCCCGCGCAACGAGGGAGCCGGGCATGAGCGAGACGCCGCTTGATGGTCTGGTCGCGGTGGTCAAACGCGATTGCCCCACTTGCGAGCTGACCGCCCCGGTGCTTGGCGATCTGGCGCGGCGCGCGCGATTGCAGGTCTATACCCAGGACGATCCGAGCTTCCCGGAGACCGTCAGCGCTCGCATCGACGACACGGCTCTCGACATCTCGCACCGCTTGAAGATCGAGGTCGTACCGACATTGATTCGATTGGATCATGGTCGCGAGATCGATCGTACTTATGGCTGGGACCGCAAGGAGTGGGAGCGGGTTGCCGGCATTGCCGGGCTGGGGCCGAACCTGCCCGACGCGCGGCCCGGCTGCGGCGCCAAGAATATCGAGCCGGGGGTCATCGAGCGGCTCAGAATCCGCTTTAACGAGACCGGGCTCAAATCGCGACGCATCGAAATCGGCGCTGACGAGGACGACCAGGAGGCGATGCACGAACGCGGCTGGTCGGACGGGCTGCCGCTGGTGCCGCCGACCGAGGAGCGGGTGCTCAGGATGCTCGACGGCACCTTGCGCGACCCGCAGGAGGTGATCGGGCTGGTGCCGCCGATCCTCGCGCCGGCGACGGTCGAGAAGATCGCGATCAACGCGGTGATGGCCGGGTGCAAGCCGGAATATTTGCCGACGGTGCTCGCCGCGGTCGAGGCGGTGCTCGACGAGAAATTCGCGATGCACGGCGTGCTGGCGACGACGATGTTTGTCGGGCCGGTGGTCATCGTCAACGGCGCGGTGCGCCGCCGCATCGGGATGAACGCCAAGGGCAATGCGCTGGGGCAAGGCAATCGCGCCAACGGCGCGATCGGCCGCGCGCTGCAGCTCGTCATCCGCAATATCGGCGGCGGCCGGCCGCAAGAAGTCGACCGTGCGACGCTCGGCAACCCCGGCAAGTGGACTTATTGCTTTGCCGAGGACGAAGAGGGCTCGTGCTGGGAGCCGTTGTCGGTGGAAAAGGGGCTGCAGCCCGGGCAGTCGGCGGTGACGGTGTTCGCCGGGTTCGGCTTGCAGGGTGTCGTCGACCAGAAATCGCGCGAGCCGGAAAGCCTGTGCCGCAGCTTCGCCGAGTCGCTGAAGGTGCTGTTCAACGTCAAGAGCGCGCCCTCGGCCGACGCGCTGATCGTCATGAGCCCCGAGCACGAGCGAACCTTCCGCAACGCCGGGTGGTCAAAGGCGCGGGTCTACGAAGAGCTTTACAAGCTCTGCAAAATCCCCGGCGAAGATCTTGTCATGGGCGCCAAAGGCATCGCCGAGGGCACTGCGAGCCCTCGCGCCGGCACGATGGTCGATAAGTTCCGCCCCGGCGGCCTCATGATCGTACGCGCCGGCGGCGGGGCAGGGATGTTTTCGGGTATTATCGGCGGCTGGTCATCGAGCGGCCCGCGCGGCAGCACACCGGTAACCAAGGAGGTGCGGAATTGACGGTACTACTCGACCCGACGTCGGAGCATGCTCCGACCATCCGGCCGCGATTGCCGCGCCCGGACAAGCTCGATGGCTTGACCATCGGCATCCTCGATATCGCCAAGGCGCGCGGCGACGTGTTCCTGAAGCGCCTTGGCGAACGGCTCGGCGAACGCGGCATCGCTTATCGGCACTATGCGAAACCGACCAACACGCGGCCGGCGCCGCTGCCGCTGCAGCAGCAGATCGCCACGGAGGTCAACCTCGTGATCGAAGGGCTGAGCGACTGAGGGTCGTGCATATCGTGCTGTACGCATGACATGGCGAACCTTGAGGCGCGCGGCATTCCTTCAGTTGGCGTAGCGACGACCGAGTTCATCCAGGGCGCGGAGGCGCAAGCCAAGGCGCTTGGCACCGACCCGGCGCTGGTCTTCATCCCGCATCCGGTGCAGGACCGCACCGATGAGGAACTGCGGGCGCTGGCCGATCAGTATTTCGAGGAGATTTTGCAGCTGTTGGTGAAGTAGGCGCGAGACTTGTTCTTTCCCCCTGCCCGGACTTGATCCGGCCATCCACGAATAAGCGGAAGCTGTTCGTAGACCCCCGGGGCAAGCCCAGGGAGGCGAATTTGAACGGCTAGAGTGCCTTGCAGCAGCCGTCGCATTCGTCGGCGAAGAGGCTGAGGCCGCAGGCGCACGGGCCGCGATGGCCGGCGACGTTGGCGTCGGGTATCCGGGCGGGCTGCTCGGGCAGACGCTCGCGGCGCAATTCCTCCAGGCGGGTGCGGATCGCCTTGAAATCGTCGGCGGCGCGCGGCTGCGACATCAAAATCCTCCCGGCCTTCGCACTAGCATGTGTTGAGCCGGACGCCAATGGTCAAACCGATGGCGTCAATCGATCGGTTCTCGTGCTTCCCGCCGCCTTGCATCGGCAGCGGCGGGCGAGTCATGCTGGCTTGGACGGGAGGCGGGGTGAGCATGAGCGATCCGGTTGATGTGCTGATTATCGGCGCCGGCGCATCGGGGGCGGCGGTGGCGTGGAGCCTCGCCGAGACCAAGATGCACATCCTCTGCCTCGAGCAGGGGGGCTGGATGAATCCGGCGCAATATCCCAGCACCGGGCGCGACTGGGAGGCGCGCTTCTGGGGTGACTATTCGCCGAGCCCCAATATCCGCGGCCGCCGCGAGGACTATCCCATCAACGACGACAATTCGCCGATCAAGGTGGTCAACTTCAATGCCGTCGGCGGCAGCACGATCTTCTACACCGCGCACTTCCCGCGCCTACACCCGTCCGATTTCCGGGTGAAGAGCCTCGATGGCGTCGCCGACGATTGGCCCGTCGATTACGACACGCTCGCGCCGTTTTTCGCGGAGAACGACCGGATGATGGGGGTGTCCGGCCTCGCCGGCGACCCCAGCGTGCCGGAACGCAACCCGCCGATGCCGCCCTTACCGATGGGGCGCTCGGGCGCGATCTTCGCCAAGGCGATGAACCGGCTCGGCTGGCACTGGTGGCCCAGCGATACCACGGTCGCCACGGTCGATTACGAAGGCCGCGCCAAGTGCATCAATCTCGGCCACTGCACGCCGGCCTGCGCGCAGGGCGCCAAGGCCAGCACCGACATCACCTATTGGCCGGTCGCGCAACGGGCAGGGGTCGAATTGAAGACACATTGCCGGGTGCGCGAGATCACCACGAACGAAGAGGGGATGGCCTCGGGCGTCATCTATTACGACGAAGACGGCAACGAGCAATTCCAGGCCGCGCATGTCGTCGTGCTGGCGTGCAACGGCGTCGGCACGCCGCGGCTGCTGCTCAATTCGGTCTCGGGCAAATTTCCCAACGGCCTCGCCAATTCGAGCGGCCTGGTCGGCCGCAATTTGATGTTCCACCCCTACGCCCAGGTCTATGGCTATGTCGCCGATGAGACCGACGGCAACCGTGCGCCGCCGACCTGCCTGTGGAGCAAGGAATTTTACGAGACCGACAAGTCGCGCGACTTTGTGCGCGGCTATTCGTTTCAGTTCGGGCGCGGCGTCGGGCCGGTGATGGAGGCGGTGACCAGCGAGCAGAAGGGCCTCTTGCCGTGGGGCGCCGGGCATCATGCGGCGTTCCGCCGGCTCAACGGCCATCGGCTGACCTTGTCGGCGATCTGCGAGGATCTGCCCGAGGCGCATAACCGCGTAACGCTCGACCCCGAACTCAAGGATTGCCACGGCATTCCGTCGCCCCGGATCGACTACACGATCGGCGAGAACACCGCGCGGATGATGGAGCACGGCATCGCCCGCGCGAAGGACGTCCTCGCCGAAGCCGGAGCCGCCGATATCTGCGTCAACAGCCCGATCGTGTATGGCGGCTGGCACCTGCTGGGCACCGCGCGCATGGGCGCCGACCCGCAGCGCTCGGTGGTCAATGAATGGGGCCGGTCGCACGATGTGAAGAACCTCTTCATCGTCGACGGCAGCCTCTTTGTGACTTCCGGCGGGGTGAACCCGACCTCGACGATCCAGGCGCTGGCGCTTTATGTCGCCGACCAGATAAAGCAGCGCCTCGCCAACCTCTTCGACTGAGCCCCGCAATGTCCGACGACAATCCGTTGACCCCGACCCAGGCCGCCGATCTTTCCGCTCTCGCCGGCTTCATCATCCCGGTCAGCGACGAGTTCGATGTGCCCGGCGCCGACGATCCGCGCATCCAGGCCGACATGGTCGCAACGCTCGGCCGCGATGCGCCGCTGGTGCGCGAGGCGCTCGCTCAGCTGGCGCGCCTGGCCGGCGGACCGTTCGCGAGCCTCGATGCGGCGCGGCGTGAGGCGGTGGCGATGGAGCTGCGCGCGGCGGCTGGGCCGGCGGTGGCGGCGCTCACCCGCGTTGTGCTGCAATGCTATTACCGCGACGATCGGGTCGTCCGTTCGCTTGGGCTGGAGCCGCGCCCGCCCTATCCGAAAGGGCACGAATTGCCGGATGGCGACTGGTCGCTGCTCGATCCCGTTCGCGCGCGGCCGCCGTTCTGGCGGCGCGCCTGACCCATTTGCTGCAAGGAGGAAACCATGTCGGTTTATCAACGAGGCGATGTCAGCATCCATTACGAAGAGGCGGGGTCAGGCTTTCCGCTGCTGGTCATCCCCGGCGGCGGACTCAACTCGACGGTCAAGGGGCTTGAGACCCACCCGTTCAACCCGCTCGTCGAGTTCAAGGACCAGTACCGCGTCATCGCCGCCGATCTGCGCAATGCCAATGGCGGCGCGTCGACCGGCCCGCTCGAAATCGACCGGCCGTGGGATTCCTATACCGACGACCAGATCGGGCTGATGGACCATCTCGGGATCCGCGACTTCTTTGTGCTCGGCTTCTGCATCGGCGGCCCGTTTATCTGGAATATGCTGAGCCGGGCGCGCAACCGGGTGGTCGCGGCAGTGCTGACCCAGCCGAGCGGTTTCCGGCCGACGATGCCCGACCTCTTCTACCAGAACAACATCAAGGGCTGGGGGCCGGGGCTGTGCGAGCGGCGACCCGAGATCACGATGGCGATGGTCGGCGACTTCCTCAACAACATGTACACCAAGCGCGCCGATTTCGTGTTTACGGTGAACCGCGACTTTGTGCGCGACTGCCAGACGCCGATCCTCGTGCTGCCCGACGACGTCGCGGCGCATCCCTACGCGGTGGCGATGGAGACCGTGCATCTCGCGCCGAATGCGCAAGTCAGCCTCTATCCATGGAAGGCGAACCCGGAGCAGACCGTGATCGCGCTGCGCCACGTGCGCACCTTCCTCAAGGCCAATGCCCCCTAGGGGCGAACGCGCCTGAGCGAATGGGGGGATTTCAAGGATTGTTTCATTCCTGGGGCATCGCTACGCAATGCCCGGAATGACCAGGGACACTGTTCGCTACTCCGCGACCAGCGAAGTCGGCATCGTCTCCTCTTCATCGTCGCCGACACGCGCGAAATAGAGGTGGACCGCGGTACCGACGCCCTCGGCGCTCTCGACCCGGACAAACCCGCCAAGCCGCTCCATAACCGCGGCGGCGCGGGTAACCGCCGGCCGCGATGTGTGGCCGACATCGAGAACGAGCCCGAACTCGTCGTCCGTCAGACCGGGGCCGCTGTCGCGCACGGTGATCCGCGCGTATGACCCCAGCCGCCCGCCGGGGAAGTCGACGATGTTGTCCTCGTCAAAGGTGAAGTTGCGGGTGCCGACGATCAGTGTGCCGGCAGCGTCCATCGCCGCGTTGGCTTCGTCGACCAGATCGAGGACGGTCGCCGCCACCATGCCGCCCTGCGTGCGGCACGGCCACAGCCCATCGATTAGCGAGAATCGGCAGCGCACCTTGCCGCGCACTCGCTGGCGGATGCGTCGCTCGAGCGGCGCGAGCACGTCGCTGAGGTCGGTCGGCGGGGGCAGGGGAGGTGGAGGCGGCGGTGGCCGCTCCGGCGCTGGTTTTGCCCGGGTCCGCCCCGCCGAAAGGGCGAAAGCCTCCGGCTCGACGGCGACGCGGCGTTGCAGCAGGCGGCGCCCGAGCGTGCGGGCGACCGGTGGCGCGTACCACGTCGCCAGCGCCAGCACGATCGCCGCGAGGACCGTCGCCGAGGCGAGGCCGATCAGCTTGCGATAGCCGCTTGCCCGCGGCGCCGGGTTGGCTGGGCTGTAGACAAAGCTCGTAAGGTCGGCGCTGCGCTCCAACACCCCGGCGCCGACCATGCCGGCTTCAATCTGCGTCCAGCGGTCGGCGTTGGAATAGCCGAGCGGAATTTCCGGGTAGCGCGACAGCCGCCGCGCGACATCAGCCTGATAGCGGTCGAGTCCGGCGGTATCGGCGAGCGGCGGCTCTCCCGGCTTGTCGGCGACGAGCCGGTTGATCATGTCGTCCGGATGGCGCAGCGCGTATTCCCAGCCCTTCAGCGTCGCCTCGCGGAAGCGGCGCACCACGTCGGGCTCGGCGGTCTCGTAATGCTGCATCGTGAACAGGCTGTCGCCATAATACTCGACCCGGTAGTTCGCCGGGTTGAACGACTTAAGCACCAGCCCCCGCTCATGCGCCTGCCAAGGCACGGTCCAGGCCGAGCCGACCGCCGCGTCGATCGCGTGGTCGGCGAGCGAGGGAACGATCTGGTCGGCGTTGATTGTCACCGATTTTGTCCGGGCGGGGTCGATGCCCTCGGCGCGCAGCGCTGTCGCCAGCTCAATATCGAGAATGTCGCTTGCCGCAAGCCGCCCGAGTCTGGCGTTGACCAGCGTCGCCGGCGAAGAGAAATCGCTATCGGCCCGGTAATAGACTGCCGTACCCGACTCCTGAAAGATCGGCGCGACTAGCAGGATCGGCAGGCCCTGCGCGCGCCGGATCACCAGTTGCATCGAGCCGGTGCCGAACTGGGCATGCCCCTCGGCGACCTCGCGAACCGCATCGATGGACGGCTGGCCGCGCACCCCGCTGGGCCGGATCGTCACGTCGAGCCCGGCCGCACGGTAATAACCTTGCCACAAAGCGGCGTAATAACCGGCGAACTCGAAGGTCGCCGGTCCGCTCAACTGCAGCACCACGGCTTCCGCCGCGCTCCCCGTTTGGGCCAGCGCGAGCAGTGCCAAGGCGAACGCCGCAGCGAAGGCCGTCACCCTCGACATAAGCCTCCAACCCCGCGCGACGAGGCAGTGGGTGGCTGCGTCCCCCGCGCGACCCCAAGCGTTGCGCATGTTAGCGCATTTTTTGCCATGTCAGCGCGAAACGGCGGGGAAATCAATCGGCATCTGCGGCAAGGAACGGCTCGACCAGCGTTAAGAATGCGGCGGGTTGCTCAGCGTGCACCCAATGCCCGGCATCGGCGATCCGCTCGATCGCCGCGTGCGGAAAAAACGCGCGGATTGCCGGCTCCGCGTCTGGGGGCAGCAGGTTCGATTTTCCGCCGGCAATGAACAAAGTCGGACCGTCATGATGCGTGCCGGAGGAGAACTCCGGGAAGCCGCCAATCGCCGGCAGCGCCGCTTCGAGCGCAGCGAGATTGAGCTGCCAGCGCGGCGCGCCGTCGCCGAAGACGAGGCTCTGGAGCAGAAAGGCGCGCGTGGCCGGGTCGGGGATCGCGGGGGCAAGCCCGGCGTCAGCGTCGCGGCGACGGATCACCTTGGCGAGATCGAGCGCCCGCATCGCCTGGATGTGGTCGAGAAACGGCGCGGGAGCAGCCATCGGCCCAATATCGACGACGACGAGACGCTCGACCGAAGCGGGCTCGCTCAAGGCCAGCGTCATCGCGACCTTGCCCCCCATGCTGTGGCCGATGACGGCAAAGCGGCGATGTCCGCGTGCCGCCATCGCCGCGCGCACGTCTTCCGCCATCGCCGGATAGCTCATCGTGTCGGCCCACGGCGAGGCGCCGTGGTTGCGCAGGTCGAAGGCGATCACGCGATGCCGCGCGGCGAGGCGCTGCGCGATGCTCGCCCAGTTGCGCGCCGAGCCGAACACCCCGTGCGCGATCGCGACCGGCTCGCCCTCGCCGTATTCCGTCGCCGCCAGGTTCACCGTCATCCCCGACAACTAATCCGAACCGCGCGGCGATGCACGCGGTTCGATGTCGCGCGGCTAAGCCATTTATTTATTATTTAATAGAAGTAATTATTATCTGCTCTTTGTCGCCGCTATGATCGGCGAGGGCCCATGAGGGGAGAATTGGCCGAATGCGCGGGCGTGGCCGTCCTCCGATGTTGACCGGCGCGCGCCGCTACCCAAACCGGCTGCGCGACCTGCGCGAGGCGTGCGGGCTGTCCCAGCAAGCGGTCGCCGCCGCGGCCGGGATCAGTGGCGCCTATTACGGCGCGCTGGAGCGCGGCGACAAGCGCATTAACGCCGATACGGCGGCCCGCCTTGCCGGCCCGCTGCGCTGCCAGGCGGGCGACCTTTTCGGGGGCGGACGAGGAGCATCGGTGCCCCTGGTGATCGCGGTCGCAGCCGCCGAGTCCGAAAACCGTCCGACCGATTACGATTTGCCCGAGCCGCATGAGCGCCTGTCGCCGCGCGGCCTCGCCGAGCCGGAAAAATGCTTTGCCGCAGAGATATTTGACGACAGCGCCTCGATCGACTTCCCGTGTGGCACGATCCTTTTCGTGCGTCTCCCAGCGCCGCTTCCGGCAACCGTGACGACTGGGGCGAGGGTTGTGGTGCGCTTCTTTCTCGACCCGCCAGCTGCCGATGGGCAGCGGGCGACGCACGAGGTGCTCTACGGCATCCTCGATCGCAACATCGTCGGCGACCTTGTTCTGATCACCCGCACGCGGAACCGTCTGGTGCCACGCAACCTCCTAATCCAGAGCGGCGCGCCGAGCCGTGCAGGTCTCGCGGAGCGTGCGCCGGTGCTGATGTCGCGCGACGCGACGATCGGGTACGAGCCACGGCCGGACGACCCCGCGGAGCTGCTGGGGGTCGTCGTCTACGCGATGGGGCCGACGTAAATCAATCGCCTATTAGCGCTTGGCGGTGAGAGGAATTTGCGCCTATAATACTTCTATAGGAAGTTTTATTCGAGGAGCCTGATGGCCGTTTTTCGGCCCCGCGCGCCGGACACGCCGCCGCGCATCCTTCCCGCCGTCGCCGAGCTGGCGCGCGAGCCCGCGGCCGCGTTCTGGGCCGAAGCTTGCGGCTGGGTTCCGGGCACCGGCCATTGCCGCAGCCCAGACTGCACCGCGGCCTGTCTTTTTCAGTCGCAACGCGCGGCTGAGGCGGGGCGTATTACCCGCTGGCGACGCTTGCGGCGGGTGCTCTTCCGCCGGCGCCACATCCCCTAAGGCTGTCCGCCCGCGTCGGCGCTGTCATCCTCCGGGCCTTCCTCGGTTTCGACCCGGTAAACCCCACGCAACCAGCGCCCGAGATCGATATTGCGGCAGCGCTTGGAGCAGAACGGCCGGTGCCCCGCCATCGCCGGCTTGCCGCAGATCGGGCAGGGCGGGCCGTGCGGAGAAAGTAAGCTGTCGTCAGCCATGGCGGCGATATGGGGCTAGATCGCGATGATGTCAAAATCTGCCCCGGCGGGCACGGTGTCGATAGCGATGCGCCGGCCGAGCCGGGTTTCAAGCGTCTTTAGCGCCGCCGCGGCCGGGCCGCGAAGCGCGGCCTCAACCGCATGCGGCGCGGTGAGGCGCCAGTTGGCCGCGGGATTGGCGCGCGCCTCACGCGCGAGGCGGCGCAGCGCCTCGTGCGCCAGCGCCGCGGGCTGCTTACCGCGGGTGCCGGGGTCGAGCATCGCGTCGGCGAGCGAGCGAGCGCGCCGCGGCCGCGTCAGCTCCAAATGGCCGAGCCGGGTCCAGCCCAGCACCTGCGGCTTTGCCGGGTCGCCCGCCAGCGCCGCTTCGAGCGTCTGCCGTATTTGCTCACGATGGTCCCGGCGCCCAAGTCCCGTGGCGAGCCCGACAAAGTCGATGACGATCGCCCCGCCGATATTACGCAGGCGAAGCTCGCGCCCGATCAGGCGCGCCGCCGTGCGGTTGGCGGCCAGCGCCGCCCGCGCCGACGAGCCGGTCTGAGGACTACCGGTGTCGACATCGATCAAGGTCGCGGTGCGGGTTTCCTCGATATGCACCGTGCCGCTGCGATCGAGCGCCAGGCTCGGCGACAGCGCGTTGTCGATGGCCGCGTCGAGATCGATCGGCCAGTCATCGGCAACACGATAGGCGACTTCCGCCGCTGGGAACGCAGCGCGCAGCTCGGTGAGGATCGCTGCGTCATCGGTCGCGATATTGTGAGGCGTCTGCGGCACCCGCAATGCCAGTGCCGCCGCGAGGCCGGGCGGCGGAGAGAGCTGTGCCGGCGGGGCGCATTCTACGGCAAGCGCGAGAGGGGAGGCGGGGATCTTCGCCGTGAGGCGCGCCGCCTTTTCGGCCCAAGCCTCGCGCCGCACCGCGACCACGAGCCGCGCTCCTTCCTCGGCCTTCATCTCCGGCGGAATATCGCGCAGCGGCAGGAAGCCCGGCCGCGCGTCGCCGATGTCGACCAGCGCCGCGTCGAGCGCCGACAGAACCCGTACCACACGGCCGAGATGGAGGCTGTCGGGCG
>DATJSH010000165.1:0-5418 GCA_035504235.1 Allostellaceae bacterium
TATTCGACGCCCCGCTTCAAGCAGCATATCGCTGACCCATGCGCCGTGCATCACGTCCGACTGCATCACGCGACCGGCCTGCCGGATGCGGCGCGTGATGTCCTGCATGGTTTTGACCACCTCCGGATGGTCCGGCTGGCCTGGATAGCCAAGGCTTTGCGAGAAATCGTTGGGGCCGATGCTGTACAGGTCGATCGCCGGCACCGACAGAATAGCGTCGAGATTGTCCAGCACCGCGACATCTTCCAGCAGCGCGCACACCAGCATCTGCTCATTTGCCTCACGGTAGTACGCGGCTTTGTCTGGTATCCCGGCATTGTAGTCGGTGCCACGGTTTGCCCCGAACGACCGCTCGCCGCGTGGCCCGAAGTAGCAGGCGCGCACCAACTGGCGGGCGTCTGCCTCGGTCGCAATGTGCGGGCCCAATATGCCCATGATCCCGCGATCGAGATAACGCAGGATGGTCGATGAGCCGATGTCCGGCACCCTGGCCATCGGCGTGACGTTGTAGCGCTCGGCAGTCCGGCAGAGATCCTCGAGCTGGTCCAGGCCGAACGGCCCATGCTCGCCATCGATGAAGACAAAATCGAAGTCGATCTTGCCAAGGATGTCGATCACCCATGGGGACGGGAAGGAAAGGTTGTACCCGTACGCCTTTCGGCCGTCGCGCATGGCTGTCTTGATGCGGTTGGGTTGCTTCATCGGTTTCCTCCTGCGGCACCGGCGTCGGTCGTTTGTCCCATCCCGTCGATGCCCGTGGCTGTTTGGATAGCTTGCATCAGCTCGCGGTCGCCATGAGTCCCGACATTGCCACGATATGCGGGTGCCGATCTCGGAGCCAGGCCTGCAGCCAGCGCGCGGTACGCTCCGTAGCGGGTGGCAATAACGCGGCAAGCTGTCGGCAGGCGGCTTCGTCGCCGGCCTTGGCGGCAGCGGAGAGCGCCTTCGCCAGTCGGCAGATTTCCAGCGCGCCGGCATTGCCGGCAGCCCCGATGAGCTGGTGCGCCTCGGCGCGCATTGCCTCGTAATCGCCCGCGGCGGCCAGAGCGACGATACGGTTGGCGCACGCGACAGAATGTTCGAGATAGAGCTTGCCGAATTCGAACATTTCCTCTGCCGGCAGGAACCCGGCCAGCATCTCGAGCCGTACGAGATCGAACACAAGGTCGCCGTGGTCGCCTGTCGCTTCGGCACGCAAAGGTTCAGTGGGCGCGGGAGGCCGGGACTCCTCGAAGCCCGTCAGGCGTGCGAGCTTTTCCAGCAGCAGCGCCGAATCGATCGGCTTCGAGATGAAATCATCCATGCCGGCGGCGAGACACTCCTCTCTTGCTCCGGACATGGCATGCGCTGTCAGCGCGATGATCGGAACACGGCATTTCGGCGGCGGCATGGCTCGGATCTGTTGCGTGGCCTCGACGCCACCCAGGCCCGGCATCTGCACATCCATCAGCACAACGTCGTAATCGCCGTCGCGGACCGCGGCGACGGCCTGGTGGCCGTTTTCGACCACAGTGACGTCGTGGCCAACTCTCGGCAACAGGGCCGCCATGACCCGTTGATTGATCGCATTATCTTCCGCGACCAGGATTCGCAGCTTCCGCGACGACACCGGCTGCACAGGCTGGAACGCGGCGGTTGCCGCCGGGCTGGACGAAATGCGTGCCAGCGGCAGCTCGAACCAGAAGGTCGAGCCAACGCCACGCCGGCTCGAAACCCCGATCCTTCCGCCCATCAGCGCGACAAGCTCGCGGCAGATGGCAAGACCGAGTCCGGTGCCGCCATAGCGGCGGGTGACCGAGCTATCCGCCTGGCTGAATCGCTCGAACAAGCGGGCTTGCTCCGCTTCATCGATGCCGATGCCGGTATCGGTCACTTCGAACCGCACAAGCTGGCCGCGAGTGCCTGTCACCTCCGCGGCGGCATCGGCGGGCGCCACCGCGACCCACACGCACCCTGCTTCGGTGAATTTGATCGCGTTGCCGACAAGGTTCAGCAAAATCTGCCGGAGGCGCGTCGGATCCCCGCGACGATATTGATCCATCCCGGCGTCAATCCGCACATCGAGTTCTATGCCTTTCGCGCGTGCCTGCGGCTGGAACAACCGCGCCGCGGTTTCGACGATATCGGCAAGATCGAAGTCGACGCTTTCCAGCTCGAGCTTCCCTGCGTCAAGCTTTGAAACGTCGAGGATGTCGTCAATGATGCGCAACAGCGCCCTGGCGGAGCGCTGCACCATCAGGGCATAATCGCGCTGCTCCTGGTTGAGCGCGGTATCGAGCAGCAGCCCATTCATGCCGAGCACGCCGTTGATCGGCGTGCGGATTTCGTGGCTCATATTGGCGACGAACTGGCTTTTGGCGAGGTCCGCTTCCTCCGCCACCGCCCGCGCCTTCTCGGCATGTTCCGTCGCCTGCGCCAACTGCGCCGTTCGCTCGGCCACCTTCTGCTCCAGGCTGGCGTTGAGCGCCGCGAGCTGACCCCGGTCGCGCTCGATCCGCGCGATCAGATCGTTGAACGAGTCGCGGATGACACTCAGTTCGGTACCGGCGATCGCCCTTTCGTCCGAACGATCCAAAGTAATCGGCGCCGGGTTTTCGGGCGTGGTCGCGTCGATCGCGCGGAAAAGTACGGCCAATGGGCGGCTCAGGATGTGCCGGCCGACCAGCAGGAAGACGACCCACAGCACCGCTCCCTCGAGTACGGCGGCCCCGATGATCAGGATCGCCCGTCCTCTGAACTGCATGAGGAGGTAATGCCGTCCCGAGACGAATTCGGCGTGTCCGACAACGATATTGCCGGTTTTGTGGTACGAAACGATGTCAAAGCCGTAGCGGCTCGCTCCCGAAATGTCCGCCACCTGGGACCAATTGCCGGTGTCGCTTCCGTTATGGTCGAGGATGACGTCGCCGCCGCGGTTGAAGGCGCTCACAAAAACATGGCCATTTGCCGGATCGGTTACCCGCAGCGCGGTGATCTCCGGGATGGCGACGATGCCGCTGGCGATCGCATCAAGCTTGCCGATCTCCATATTCCACAACGCATCGGCAAGAGGCGCTGCAAAGACCCCCTGATACATCTCCAGCTCGCGTTGTATCGTCGCCTTGGTATCTGCGTAGTCCTGCACGACGAGCAGGACATTCAGCATGATTGCGACGACGACGTAGCAGCCGAATGCAACCTGGAACAATCGACTGACGATTGATCCGGTCACCACTTAGCATTCCAAAGACTTGCTATGCAGCAAGTTCTGATAGGCGGAAGAAGCATGGACGGCGCCGATTTCATCCCAGATCCGTTCGGCGATCTCGGGCGATCTTGTATAGAAGATTTTCGAGAACATCAGGTAGTACGGCTTGGTCAGGACCGGCGGCGACAGCTCGACGATGCTGCCGAACTCGGCTGGGTTGGCCTGCAGGATCGGCCGGATATGGTTCTCGAGCTCGGCATAGGCGGCGAGGTGGCCGGCAAGGAGTTTGCGCAGATTGTCCAGATGGTTCGGCTCCTCGTCGACCGACACGCCCATCGCGCGCAAGACCGGTACCACGGCGTAGCCTGGTGTCGCACCAACCGGCCCATGCAGATTGGTCAGCGTTTTGCCGTCCCAGCCGATGCCCGACCCGGCGCGGACATAGAGGCGGTAGGACTGGCTGAACAGTTTCCGGCTTGGATCCGGGTGGCCATTCTTCATCGGGTAGATCCCATAACGCGTCCGGCTTTCGACATAGCTCGAGGCAAAGATCGCGTCAGTCTGGCCAGTCTGGATCAGGTAAAGCCCGCGCTGCCAGGGGGTACGAGACAATGTGATTGGGATGTTTGCCTGTTCACTGGCCATGTGCAGCAGCTCGATCGTCAGGCCGGGCTTGACCGGGTCGATCTCGGTACCGCTGCCGCAGATGAGCGGCGGGTTTGCGAAGACGTCGAAGACGATGCGAACCGGCTCCACGTCAGCCGCCCGTACGACTCGCCACGGCAACGTGGGCAGCAGGGACAGCGCGATGGCCCCGAGCACCAAGCGCCGGGCGGGAGCTTGCCGGTACGCGGCGATTTGGCTTTCGGGCCCTGCTAGCGATCGTCCCGCCATCTGCTGCATCTCAAACGACATATTGGCGGTATGCGACAAGCATGCGAACCTCGCGTCAATCTTGCGTCAATCAAAATGCCGCCGCCTGTCATGCCTGTGGTTCGACCTCGACTCCGCAGCGGGACCAGGCGTCCGGCACGGCCGGCCAACACCCTGCCCGCTGCGACCACTAAAGATCAAATCAATCGAGGGGCACTGCGGCCTGGTCATCACTGCAATCTCGAAGTTTGAGCCTGTCCTCGCTGGCATAGTCGAAAAGCGGCCAACCATAATTCGCCAGGACCGGAAATGCTGCCTCCCAAGCCTCGGTGTCGTGCCTTGAGAGCCAGTCGCATAGCGGGCCGATCGCCTGCCGATAGCTGGTGCGAGGCGTGTAGCCCAATGCCAGGGCCGCTGCGGTATCGAGGATGAACGGGCGCGGGACCGACCAGGGTGAACGGCCGACATGGCCTGGCGTTTCGGGACCGAGCCCGGTCATCGGTCCCTGGTAATCCATATGCGCGGCGATGAGGGCACCGATTTCCGCGACCGAGAGCGCTTCCGGATCCGCAATATTCAGGATGCGCGTACCCGACTGCTCCAGGGTCGTCGCGGCCAAGGCGGCAATATTGGCCACGGCACTGGTATGAAAGCGGCTCTCGCCATCATGCGCCAGCGGAATGAACGGCCGCCGGTCCAGGATGCGCTTGACGAACCACCACTCGCGCGGATGGCGGGAATGGGCGCCGTGGATGGCACACGGCCGGAGGATCGTCACCGGACGCCTGGCTTGCTCAAGAAGAGTCCGCTCCAGCGCGATCTTGCGCGTGGAATACGTCGCGGGACCGGGCGCGACCGTGGGTTGGGACTCGACGATCGGCATCGGCAGCTCCGGAAATCCGGTGTCTCGCGCTTCATCGAGCGTACGACCCTGATCGTCCCGATAAACCGCTGCCGAGGATACGACGACGAACGCGCCAACATCGTCTTCGATCGCGAGCAATTGGCGGGCGTGATGCGCGTCATAGGCGACCGTATCGACCACGGCGTCCGCGCCGGCGCCAATCGCCTTGGCGAGAGCATCAGGATCTTCGCGATCAAACGTGACGAATGCCGCGCCTTGCCGCAGAAGGTCTTCCGAAACGGCGCGGCTGCCGCGCGCGGCAATCGTTACCCGCCAGCCACGACCGAGAAGTTCCGCCGCCGCGGCACGGCCGATCTGTCCGGTCCCACCGACAATGAATGCGTGTCTCGCTGCCATGCCGCCCAGGCTTACCGAGGAACGGCTCGTCGTGAAAGCCTCCGCCTTGGCGGCCGGTGCGAGACTCGATCCCAGCGCCTCCAGGGGCCGGCGCCGA
>DATJSH010000166.1:0-45561 GCA_035504235.1 Allostellaceae bacterium
GGATTTGCAGGTGTGGTCGTCGCCGGCGATCGCGAGGACACCGCCATGCGTCGCGGTACCGGCCGAATTGCCGTGCTTCAGCGGATCGCCGCTGCGGTCGACGCCGGGGCCTTTGCCGTACCAGATCGCGAAGACGCCGTCATATTTCGCGCCGGGGAAGAGGCCGATCTGCTGCGAGCCCCAGACCGAGGTCGCGCCGATTTCCTCGTTGATCGCCGGCTGGAACGTGATGTGGTTGCTGTCGAGAAAGCGCCGGGCGCCCCACAATGCCTGGTCGAACCCGCCCAATGGCGAGCCGCGATAACCGGCGATAAAGCAGCCCGTGTTGAGCCCCGCGGCGACATCGCGCTGGCGCTGCATGATCGGCAGCCGCACCAGCGCCTGCGTGCCAGTGAGGTATACCCGGCCTTCTTCGAGCGCGTATTTGTCGTCGAGCGTGACCGCCGCTAGCGGCATCGCGGCCTCCAAAGTCCTATTCAAGCCAACCTACCGCAGGTTCGATTCGGTTTGAACCGTCCTCGTCTCAAACTCGCCAAGCAGGCGGCAAATACCGGCCGGCGCGGCAAAATCGCGCGGAGGCGGCTGCATAACAGGCATCCTTGACGATGTATCACGTTGCAGTGCGCGTATGGCGAGAGTAAGGCTCGACCATCGAGTTTTCTTATTAAAGAGGGCTGCCCGCATGAGCGCGCCCGTTCTCGTCCGCGAGCCGGTGAAGCCGGAACTTATCGCTGCTTTGAAGCAAAGGCTCGGCGACCGCCTGTCGACCTCGGCGGCGGTGTGCGCCCAGCACGGCAAGGACGAGTCGTATCACGAGGCGCACGCGCCCGATGCCGTCGCGTTTGCCCAGAGCACCGACGAGGTCGTCGAGATCGTCAAGTTGTGCGCGCAGTACAAAACGCCGATCATCCCGTTCGGGACCGGCACGTCATTGGAGGGCCATGTCGCGGCGCTGAAGGGCGGCGTCTGCATCGACCTGTCGCAGATGAACCGCATCCTGCGGGTCGGCGCGGAGGACATGGACGTCACCGTCGAAGCGGGTGTCACGCGCAAGCAGCTGAACGAGTATTTGCGCGATACCGGGTTGTTCTTCCCGGTCGATCCGGGCGCCGACGCATCGCTCGGCGGCATGGCGTCGACCCGCGCCTCCGGCACGAATGCGGTGCGCTACGGGACGATGCGCGAGAATGTGCTGGCGCTGACCGTGGTGCTGCCAGACGGGCGAGTGATCCGCACCTCGCGTCGGCCGCGCAAATCGGCGGCGGGTTACGACCTGACCCGGCTTTTTGTCGGCTCGGAGGGGACGCTCGGCGTCATCACCGAGGTGACGGTGCGGCTCTATGGGATTCCCGAGGCGATCTCGGCGGCGGTGTGCGCCTTCCCGACGATCGCCGACGCGGTCAACACGGTGATCCTAACCATCCAAAGCGGCATCCCGGTGGCCCGCATCGAGCTGCTCGACGAGCCGCAAATGGAGGCGATCAACAAGTATTCCAAGCTCGACCACAAGGTGGCGCCGACGCTCTTCTTCGAGTTTCACGGTACGAGCGCCGGGGTCGCGGAGCAGGTCGAATTGGTCAAGGACATCGCGGCCGAGCATGGCGGCGACGATTTCCGCTGGGCGACAAGCCAGGAAGAACGCTCGAAATTGTGGCAGGCGCGGCACGACGCCTATTATGCCGCACTCGCGCTGCGTCCCGGATCGAAGGGCTGGGCCACCGATGTTTGCGTGCCGATCTCGCGTCTCGCCGAATGCATCGCCGAGACAAAGATCGATCTTGCCCAGTCGTCGATACCATCGGCGCTCGCCGGCCATGTCGGCGATGGTAATTTCCACCTGATCTTTATGATCGACCCCAATCGTCGCGAAGAAATCGACGAAGCGAGTCGGCTGAATGACAGAATGGTGACACGCGCACTGGAGATGGACGGCACTTGTACCGGCGAGCATGGAATTGGCTATGGAAAGATGGACTTCCTGTACGCCGAGCATGGCGACGCGGTCACTGTCATGGCGTCGATAAAGCGCGCGATCGACCCGGACAACCTGATGAATCCCGGCAAGATCATGCGCATTTGACAGCAGTCGATAACCAGCCGAGTGCAAGCCGGTCAAATTTCATGGCAGAATTTCTTGTTTGCGAATGAATAAAACGCTTCACTCATCGGATGCTTGGCGGTATTGTAGGCGTCTAGAAATCAAATCCGGTAGCCTTGTTCACACAAGGTTGCGGCCAGAGCAGGCCGATCACGCTGAAAAACCGAACGGTGTCTCCGCGGCGTAGGTCTTCTGGCTGTTGCAGTGTCTTCATGAATCGACAATGAATTGCCAAGAAATTTGGCGGGAACGCTCGTTGAAGACGAATGGGTAAGGGTTGAGGATGGAAAAGTCAGGTAAACGGGGGAAAATTCCTCAATCGGATTGGCCACTTATCATGGCCCGTTACGAGGCGGGAGAAACGTTATCCAGTATTGCGCGGACTTATGACTGCTCGCCGCCGGCGATTTCCTATATCGTAAGCCGAAGTAAAGCAAAGCCGGCCAACGAAATCTCGCCTGCACCGACACCGGAAGCGCAACTGGTCAAAGTTCCGGCAAACGGCGCCACGACAAACGGTTCGGCGGCAATCGAACCGACGGCGACGACTCCGGCGCCCATGGCGGCGATGAGCAGCGAACCGGTTGCCGAGCCGCGGTCCCATGGGTTGACCAACGGGGCCGCGACAAGCGGGGATCAGCGCCGTACCCTTCATTTGTCGCTTGGCGGCGGCGATGCGACGAACGGGGCCCGTGGCAATGGCCATGCTGCCTCGAATGGCGGCAACGGCCACCATCACGAAATGCCGCGCCCAAGCTTTACGCAGCCGCAGCCGCAGGCCATCAGCGAGCGTATAACGCCGCGTCCGGCGCAGCCGCCATTCGATGCCGGACGGTACGGCCGAGACCCCTTTGCCTCGTCCGATGGTCGGCCGCAAGCCCAGCAGCCGCGCGACGACGAGGCGGCGCGCAAGGATGGCGGCGCTTTTATCGACCAGGGGCTGCGCAGCCGAGTCGATGGCGATATCGCCGCATTTCTCGCGGCATTCGACGCGGCGCTGGCTGCCGATACCCAGGAAAGCCGCTTCGGGCTGCGTGAGGCGACCGACCGGTTGCTGCGCGCCGGCGCGCGCACGCGCATCGAGTTGGAACGGCTCGAGGCGCGGGTGCCTCTGCCGTCGCGCGAAGGCGGCGGGGCGGCCGATTCCGCTGCCTGGCGCCCGCGCTAGAAGTATCTTCCGGCCCGACAGAAAAGGGCGCCTGCAAGGCGCCCTTTTCGTTGGGTTTGCGAGCCCGCGGGTGGCGCCTCAACCCGAGTTCTTGCCGAGGGCGACGCCGAGATACTGCGTCACGCCGTGGCGATTGAGCAGCAGCAGCGCGCTCTTGTTTGGTGACTTGGCGATATCCTGCAGCTTATCCGCAGCTTCTTGCGGCGAGGTCGCCGGCTGCTGGTCGATCGACATGATCACATCGCCGCGAGCGAGCCCGATATTGTCGGCAATGCTGCCGCTTTCGACGCGGGTGATGACGACGCCGTGGACGTCGCGGCCGAGATGCAGGTCGTGGCGGAAGTCGTTGGTCAGCGGTGCAAGACGCAGCCCCAGCGGCGCGACGCTGCTTTCCGTCGGCTGGCCCTCGTCGTTGTTGTTACTCTGGGCGGACGCGACTTGCGGGTTGGCGGGCATCTCGCCGAGCTTCACGTCCAGCTGCTGCTGCTTGCCGTCGCGCCACACGGTCAGTGTCGCGTTGGTGCCGGGATTGCTGCCGGCGACGTCGTGCGGCAGGTCGCGCAGCTTGGTGATATCCTCGCCGTTGAAGGCAAGAATTACATCGCCCTGCTTGAGCCCGGCCGCGGCGCTCGGGCTCCCCGGTGTCACCACCGCGACGAGCGCGCCATGATCGGTCTTCAGCCCGAGGCTCGAGGCGATGGCTGGGGTTACGGGCTGGATCTGAACGCCGAGCCAGCCGCGCTCGACCTTGCCGTGCTCTTCGAGCGCGGTGACGACCTTCTTTGCGACGTTCGAGGGCACCGCGAAGCCGATGCCGACGCTGCCGCCGTTCGGCGAATAGATCGCGGTGTTGATGCCGATGACCTGGCCGTTCAGGTTGAAGGTCGGTCCGCCCGAATTGCCGCGGTTGATCGGCGCGTCGATCTGCAGGAAGTCGTCGAACTGGCCGGTGTGGATATCGCGGCCGCGGGCCGAGATGATGCCGGTCGTCACCGAGCCGCCGAGACCGAACGGGTTGCCGACCGCGACGACCCAGTCGCCGATCTGCGCGTCGTCGCTGTTGCCGAAGCTCACATAGGGCAGCGGCTTGCCGGCGTCGATCTTGAGCACCGCGAGATCGGTGCGCGCATCGGTGCCGATGATCTTGGCGGTGTACTTGTCGCCGTCCTGCAGGGTGACCTCGACCTTGCTGGCGTCGCCGACGACGTGCTTGTTGGTCACGATGTGGCCCTCGGCATCGATGATGAAGCCGGAGCCGAGCGCGATACGCTTGACCGCGCCTTCATCGCCCTGGCCCTGGTCGAACGGGTTGTTCTCGCCCTGACCCTGCTGATCGAAGAAGCGGCGCAACATCTCGTCAAACGGCGATTGGCGGAAATCCTGGCCCTGGTTGTCGCCCTCGCTTTCCTGATCGGCCATCGGCGAAGCCTTTTCATTCTCGGTGACCGAGATGTTGACTACCGCCGGCAGCACCCGCTTCACCAGCGGGGCAAAGCTCTCCTGCTGCATCATTACGCCGGGCGCCGGCACGGCCGGGGTGGTGGTATTGGCTGCCGGAGTTTGCGCCCAGACATCCGCGCAAAGCGCGAGAACGGAAGCGAGCCCGACGCCCGCCACGACCGCTCCGCGCCGCTTTGATTTCACCGTCATGATCCGTTGTCTCCTGAGAAGTTGTTGTCCCTTGGCCGGTTCCGCCGCAGCGCGAAACCGCCGCTCCTGGTTGGTCAACGCGCAAAATGGCCTTTGCAGCTAACAGCCGGCTTTCGACAGGATGAATTCGCTGTAACCTGCGCCGTGACCCTTTCCGGCAACCCATTCACCAAGGAGCGACCATGGCCCGCTATACGAAGCTGGAACCCGCCACAATGAACCCCGCGCAACAGGCGGTGGTCGACGAGATCGTCTCCGGCAAGCGCGGCCGGTTCGGCGGCCCGTTCGAAATCCTCGTGCGCTCGCCCGAGGTCTGTAAGCACCTGTCGCGGCTGGGCGAATATCTGCGTTGGGGCAGTTCGCTGTCGCCGGCGCTATCGGAGTTGGCGATCTGCCTGACCGCGCGCCACATCCGCGCGAACTACGAATGGCACGCGCATGCGCCGCTGGCGATCGAAGGCGGCGTGCCGGCGGCGGCGATCGAAGCGATCCGCACCGGCGCCGCGCCGCAATTCGCGGCGAAGGACCAAGCGCTGGTCTACAAGCTGGTCAGCGAGCTGATCGACACCAAACGCCTGTCGGATGCGAGCTTTGCCGAGGGGATCGCCGCGTTTGGCGAGCAAGGGGTCGTCGAGCTCGGCACGATCATCGGCTACTACACCGCGATCGGCAACGCGCTCAACATGTTCGAGGTGGCGCTGCCGCCAGGGCAAGCGCCGTATTTTTCGTGACGTGACTAGCCCTCTCTCGCAAGCGGGAGAGGGTATAGTGTAGTCGATGGAAAAAGGCTCTCGCCCAGTAGGCCACTGCCGGAGGTAGAACCGCAACTGGATTGATAATACCACAGCTTCAAAAGACCAGTTTGTGAGATTGCCAGATTGGCTCCGCGCCAGACGTCGAGATGAGAAAGTATTGCCCTCGTTCAAATGGCCTTTTCCTACGCAAACCTCGCGGCGGCGATCATCTTGGCGATCGCCGGGCAAATTGCCCTCAAATCAGGCGCCGTCGGCTCGTCGGGCTTTATCGCTCAGTTAATCAACCCGCTGACCATGGCTGGGTTAGCGATCTATGCTGTCGGCGCAATCGCCTATGTGGCGGCACTACATAAAATTCCTGTGTCGATCGCTTTCCCGTCGTTCGCGGCGAGTTATGCCGTGATCGCGGTGCTGGCTCATCTACTCTGGAATGAGCCGCTTGGTTGGCCGCAGATTGGTGGAATTATGCTGATCGGCGGTGGCGTCATCCTTATCCATCAAATCTAGAAGGGCTTCAGATACCGACTGTTAACTATCGGGAAAGGATAAGGCCACACACTCGCGGCGCGAGCAACTCGCAGGAGTCGCGATGTCCGAGATCAGGCGGGAATCAGATCTTCGTCGGCATCCCGAACAGACACGCCGACCGAGAGGGTTAGAGAAAACGCCGACCGAAAGCCGATGGCCAACTCGAGGCCCAGAAGCTGGCGTGAGCAGCGAGCCTATTGCTCCGCTCCTTCCCTCGCGGGAGAGGGCCCAGCTCTCAGTCATCGTTCCGGCAAAGAATGAGGAGCAGAACCTACCGGAACTTGTCCGGAGGCTATTTGCTGTCCTGCATAGCCTTAACCGCTCGTTCGAAGTGATCGTAGTGAATGACGGCAGCACCGATGGATCCTTGCGCATCTTGCGCGCGTTCGCTGCCTTCCGTCCCGAACTTCGGGTGATCGACCTTGCGCGCAACTACGGTCAAACCGCTGCAATGATGGCCGGGTTGGATCATGCGCGTGGCGATATCATCGTGCCGATAGATGCGGACCTGCAAAACGACCCCGCCGACATTCCGTTGCTTCTTGCCAAGCTCGATGAAGGTTACGATGTCGTCTCGGGTTGGCGGAAGAACCGTCAGGACGCCGCTATCCGCCGCAACTTTGTCAGCCGAGTCGGCAACAGAATAATCTCTTGGTTATCCGGCGTGCGTCTGCACGACTATGGCTGCTCCCTGAAGGTATATCGACGCGAGGTGATCAGCGCGGTGCGGCTTTATGGCGAGATGCACCGTTTCGTACCGATCTACGCATCCTGGTACGGCGCCCGCATTACCGAAATCCCGGTCACCCACAGTCCGCGTCTGCACGGGAAATCGAATTACGGGCTGGAACGCGTCCTAAAGGTCGTGCTCGACCTGATGGTGGTGCGCTTTCTCGACCGCTGGCTCGGCAAGCCGATCTACATCTTCGGTGGCTTCGGCCTGGCTTGTTTCATTGTTGCCTCACTCAGCACGGCCTACATGCTGTATCTCAAATTCTTCGGGCATCTGTCGATGATCCAGACGCCACTGCCGCTGTTGGTGGTGATGTCCGTGATGATGGGCGCGATGAGTATCTGCATCGGGCTGGTGGCCGAGATCGTCGTGCGCACATATTTCGAATCGCAGGGCAAGACAATTTATCACGCACGCGAGCTGATCAATCTTGATGGGTCGTCGTCGCACCAGCGTGGTGGTTAACCTAGTATGTGCGGTATTGCGGGCTTCATCGGGGCCGGGGGGCGGGCGGAGCTCGGCGCCATGACCGACGCTCTCATCCACCGAGGCCCGGACGATTCGGGTTTTCATATCGAACCTCAGCACGCCTTGCATTTTGGGTTTCGCCGGTTGGCGGTCGTCGATCTCGCCGGCGGGCATCAGCCGATGTGGAACGAGGACGGGTCAGTCTGTGTCTTGTTCAACGGCGAGATCTACAACCAGTCCGAACTGCGCGACGAACTCCTGGCGGCGGGACATCTTTTTCGGAGCGACCATTCCGACACGGAAGTGATCGTACACGGTTATGAGCAGTGGGGTGCTAGTCTCCCGGCGCGGCTGAACGGCATGTTCGCCTTTGTCGTCTGGGACCGTCGGCGCCACCGGCTGTTCGCCGCCCGTGACCGGTTTGGGGAAAAGCCATTTTTCTATACGGCTCGACCGGGCTTTTTCGCGTTTGCGTCGGAACTGTCGGCGCTGATCCGCCATCCTGCCGTAGACCGCACGATTGATCCGCGGGCACTGAAGAAATTCTTCGCGTATGGGTACATTCCCGCCCCGAACGCGCTCTATCGGGGCACGCGCAAATTGCCCGGTGGATGCTATCTCACACTCGATCTGGCCGATTTCCAGCTGCGCGAGCACCGCTACTGGCATTTCGCAATCGATGCCGATGAACACGCACCCAAAGAGCGCATCCCGGAACTTACCGAAGAGCTACGCGCGTTGCTGGATCGCGCGGTGGCGCGACGATTGGTCAGTGACGTGCCGCTCGGCATCTTTCTCTCCGGCGGGATAGACTCTAGCACTGTGCTGGCGCTGGCGGCCCGCCATCGCATGCCAGCCGATCTCGACACGTTCACCATCGGCTTTACCGAACCCTCCTTCGACGAGAGCTCCTATGCTCGGGAAGTTGCCACGGCTGTCGGCACGCGGCACCATGAGCGAATACTGGATTTCGACGTCGCGCGATCCCTCACCGACGAGGTTTTAGCGCGTCTCGACGAGCCGACCGGCGACGGCTCTATCCTGTCTACCTACATGCTTTCGGCATTTGCGCGGGAGAGCGTCACCGTCGCGCTATCCGGTGATGGTGGGGACGAGCTGTTCGCGGGCTATGACCCGTTCGCCGCGCTTGGCCCCGCGGCCTGGTACGACCGCTTGGTTCCGCCGCCGGTACATCTGCTGCTGCGCCGCATGGTGGGGATGCTGCCGAATGCCACCACGAACATGAGCTTGGATTTTAAGCTTAGGCGCGCGCTGATGGGCATGTCGTATCCGGCCCGCGTGCGTCTGCCGGTATGGATGTCTCCGCTCGAACCAGCACGGATGGGCGGCCTATTCGACGATCCGTTGCCGATGGAAGAATTGTACTCGGAGGCTATCGAGGCCTGGGACAATGCGCGGTCCAGAAATTCGATCGACCGCACACTGGAGTTCTTCACCAATTTCTACCTTCAGGACGACATTCTGGCGAAGACAGACCGCGCGGCGATGATGGTTTCATTAGAGGTGCGCGCGGTATTCCTCGATAACGACATAGTGGATTTTTGCGCCCGCCTGCCGCATGGCTACAAATATCGCCGTGGGGTGCAGAAGTTCCTGCTGCGACGCGCCGCACAGGGGTTGGTACCTGAAGCAGTGATGAAACGTCCCAAGAAGGGCTTCGGTATACCATTCGCCCATTGGCTGCGTCAGATGCCACCCGTTCCCCCGCTTAGCACTATCCCCGGCTTGCGCCCGGCCTGGATCGCCGAACGGTGGTCTGCCGCGCGCGCTGGAAAGGAAGATGAGCGATTACTGTTGTGGAGTTGGCTCAGTCTGCAAAGCGCCGTGGGCGGAAACGAGGGTACGGCCGTTGCGGCATGAACGGACAGTGCGCTCTTTCAACGCGTTCTACCATCGCCTGGACTGGCTGATCATGCCCGCGATTAGGCTCTTGTCCTGCAAGCGTTGGGTATTCCCCATCGCACGGCATTCTGGGTGGATCGCATGAACCAGACGCTGGCGGCCGCGAGTCCTGTGTATCGGTACTCTCACGCCTTCCAGAATATGGCTGCGACTGGGTCATCCTATGCCGCCCATCGGGTCGTAACGGCCATGCTGACGATTTTACCGGTGCGGAGCGTCATCGACGTAGGTTGTGCCCGCGGAACGTGGCTGCGGGAATGGCAGGCTCAAGGAGTCGAAAATATCGTAGGGGTCGATGGCGAATATATCGACCAAAGTAAGCTTGAAATAGACCCCGATTATTTTTTCGTTTCTGATTTAACTGCGCCACTCAGTCTTGGCCGACGATTTGATTTAGCCCAAAGTCTTGAGGTTGCAGAACATCTGGCACCCGAACGCGCTCGCACGTTTGTGGATGATTTGGTCGCGCTCGCACCGGTGGTGTTGTTTTCCGCCGCCCCTCCGGGCCAGGGCGGCGAGAATCACTTGAATGAACAAACTGGCGAATACTGGCAGGATCTCTTTTCCGATCATGACTATGTGGCCGTAGATTGCTTGCGCCCGCTTCTGGCGAGAGACAGAAATATTCCGCCATGGTACCGCTATAACCTAATGCTGTACGTGCGACGAACCCAGCTGGAACAAATCACTCCCTTCGCTCGCCAATTTCAGCTGCAAGACAAAGAACGAGTTTCGGACTATTCGCCGACCCCATATAAATTGCGGAAGTTAGTTGTTCGGTCGCTTCCTAGGACACTTTGTGATTACCTGGCGCGATGGAACGCCAGGCGATTTTCGACAGACCGTCGATGATCTCTCGACCCGCATCGCCGCGGGTACTGCGGGCTGCCCGAAACACTTGGAGAATTCCTTGAGCGAGCACTTCGCCGCAATCGAGAGAGGCTCGCCCGAGCGTTTCGGATACTCCTGGGACCGGTACGCCGACCTGCTACCCGAGCACGAGGAACAATTCCTGCGGTGGACTGGACTCGATAAATCCTTCTGGAAAGGGGTCCGCTTTGTCGATGGCGGCTGCGGGATTGGACGCAACGCCTTCTGGCCGATGATTTATGGGGCGTCAGGCGGGCTGGCGGTGGACGTAGACGATCGCACCCTCGCTCGCGCGCGGCAGAATCTTGCTCAGTTCCCTACCGTCGAGGTGCGAAAGCAAAGCATTTACGAGATCCCAGAGGAGAATACGTTCGACATCGCCTTCAGCATCGGCGTGGTCCACCACCTCTCCGACCCCGACGCCGCCGTGGCCGTGCTGGCGCGGGCGGCAAAGCCTGGGGGCCGGGTACTCGTCTGGCTGTATGGGCGCGAGAATAACGGCTGGATAGTGTATCTGTTCGATCCGCTGCGCCGGGCGCTTTTCAGCCGCATGCCACTGCGGCTCATGCACGCGTTGTCATGGCCGATGACCGCATTCTTGTGGTGCATCCTGCGTTTGGGTTTGCCGCTGGGCGCCTACTACCGGCTAATCCGGAGCTTTTCGTTCGAGCATCTTCGGGCGATCGTGTTCGACCATATGATCCCCCGCATAGCGCTCTACTATCCTCGCGCGGAGGCCGAGGCACTCCTGGCGCGAGCCGGTCTCACTGAAATTCGCTCCACATGGGTAAATGAGAATTCCTGGTCCGTAATCGGCCGCAAGCCGATTGATGTCTCCGTAGCCGATCGCAACGAGACGTGTTGATGCCGCTCGCGCCAACGCAGCCGTTTTGTCGACGAGTGGGGCCCAATAGGGGCTCATAAGGCCGGCAGCAAGAACCCCCTCACGCGGGAGGGGCTTTGGCAGCTATATCTCACGCCGCCGGCAACCCCTTTTCCAGCAGCATCGCCAGGCGGCGGGCGAAGGCGGGCGGGTCGGGGAGCTGCTCGCCCTCGACGATGCGGGCCTGATCAAGCAGCAGCCAGGCGAATTCCGACAGCTGGTCGGAGGCGCCGGTTTCGCCGACCGTGGCGGCGAGGCGCTCGATGAGCCGATGGTTCGGGTTGACTTCAAGGATGCGCTTTGACGCGCTGTCGAGCTGGCGGTGCTGCTTCAAGAGGCGCTCGAGGTGCATGTCCATGTCGCCCTCGTCGGCGACGAGGCAAACAGCGCTGTCGGTGAGGCGCGCCGAGCTGCGCACATCCTTGACCGCGTCGCCGAGCGCCAGCTTGAAGATCGCGATGAGGCTGCCGAGCTTGGGCGGCTCTGCTTTCTTCTCTTCCGGCTTGTCCGCCGGCGCCTCGATCTTGTCGAGGTCGACCCCGCCGCGCGTCGCCGATTTGAACGGCTTTTCCTTATAGGCGCCGACCGCGGTGATCCAGAACTCGTCGACCGGGTCGGTCATCAACAGGACTTCGACCCCCCGCGCGCGAAAGCCTTCGAGTTGCGGGCTCTGGCGCACCAGATCGAGATTGTCACCGGTGATCGTGTAGATCGCCTCCTGACCCGGCTTCATCGCCGTGACGTAGTCATCGAACGAGACCCAGCCCTCGCGCGTGGTCGAGCGAAAGCGGGCGAGGCCGAGAAGCGTGTCGCGCTGGTCACGGTCCTCGTAGAGACCCTCTTTCAGGACCGCGCCGAAATTCTCCCAGAACTTGCCGTATTCCTCGGGCGCGTCGGTCGCTTTTTTCTGCAGTTCGCCAAGCACCCGGCCGGTGAGCTGGCGGCGCATGCGCGCGACGATCGGGTTCGACTGCAGCATCTCGCGGCTGATGTTGAGCGGCAGGTCTTCGCTGTCGACCACGCCGCGCAAAAAGCGCAGGTAGGACGGCACCATCTCGCTTTCGTCGGTGATGAAGACGCGGCGAACGTAAAGCTTTACCTGCGTCTTGCGCTCGGGCTCGAACAGGTCGAACGGTTTTGTTTCGGGAATGAACAGCAGATAGGTGTACTCGACCACACCTTCGGCGCGGGCGTGCAGGGTCAGCCACGGCGCGTCGAAGCCGTGGCCGACATGGTGGTAGAACTCCTTGTATTGCTCCTCGGTGATCTCGCCGCGGGGGCGCGTCCACAGCGCCGAGGCGGTGTTGATCGTATCTTCCTTGTTGCCGTCGGCGAGCACGATCGGCAGCGCGATATGGTCGGAATAGGTCTTGACGATTGTCCGCAAGCGGTGCGGCTCGAGATATTCCTCGTCGCCCTCGCGGATGTGCAGCGTGATGCGCGTGCCGCGCTTGAGGTTGGGCTCGGGTTCGATAGTGAATTCGCCCTTGCCGTCGCTTTCCCAGCGCCAGCCCTGCTCCTCGCCCGCCTTGCGGCTCAGCACTTCGACCCTGTCGGCGACCATGAAGGCCGAATAGAAGCCGACCCCGAACTGGCCGATAAGGCTCACATCCTTCTTCTCGTCCCCGCTCAGCTCTTTCATAAAGGCCGCGGTGCCCGAGCGCGCGATGGTGCCGAGGTTCTCGACCAGCTCGTCGTGGCTCATGCCGATGCCGTTATCGGCGATGGTCAGTGTCTTCGACGATTTGACCGGGGTCAGCACGACCCGGTAGTTGGCGTCGCCGTCGATAAGGCTCGGTTCGGTGATCGCCGCATAGCGCAGACGGTCGCAGGCGTCCGAGGCGTTGGAAATCAGCTCGCGCAGGAAGATTTCCTTCTCGCTGTAGAGCGAGTGCGCGACGATATCGAGCAAGCGGCTGACTTCCGCCTGGAAGGTCCGGGTTTCCTGGGTCATCTCGAAGCTAGCTTGGGTTGACGTGGTTTGGCTCGAATATGTGACGCGAAAACCGGCATCGCAAGGGTTTGGAGAGCGGAGAAAGCAGCATGATCAGCGGGCGCACGACATTGATCGCCCATCTCGGCTACCCGACCGAGACCTTCAAGGCGCCGATGATCTACAACCCGTGGTTCGAAAGTCGCGGGATCGACGCCGTCGTCGTGCCGATGGGGGTCATGGCCGACGATTACCCGGCCTTTCTGCGTTCGTTGTTCCGGCTCAGCAACATCCATGGGGCGCTGGTGACGATGCCGCACAAGGTGGCGACGGTCGGGCTGCTCGATACCGCGAGCGTCGCGGTGCGGGTGGCGGGATCGTGCAACGCGATCCTGCGCCGGCCGGACGGGTCGCTGCATGGCGACATGTTTGACGGCGAGGGCTTCACGCGCGGGGCGAAGCGCAAGGGGTTCGATTTTGCCGGCGCGAAGTGCCTGGTGGTCGGCGTCGGCGGGGTCGGGTCGGCTATCGCCGCATCGATCGCCGCCGAAGGCCCGCGCCTCTTGGCGCTTTACGATACGCGCGCCGCGGCGGTAGCGAGTCTCGCCGAGCGTCTTCGCGGGCACTATCCCGGTCTGCGGGTCGAACTGCGGAACAACGACCCCGCGGGCTATCGGCTCGTCGTCAACGCGACGCCGCTCGGGATGCAAGCGGCCGATCCGCTGCCGTTCGACCCGGCGCGGCTCGATGCTGGCGCCTTTGTCGGCGAGGTGGTGCTCAAGGCCGAAATGACGGCGCTGCTCGAAGCGGTCGCGGCGCGCGGCTGTCCTTACCTTATCGGCACCGACATGCTGTTCGAGCAGATTCCGGCCTATCTCGAATTTTTCGGCTACGGCGCGACAACACCCGAGGAACTACGCGCGGTCGCGAAGATTTCGTATTAGAAGGTTTCGCACGGGGAGGGTGCCATGCAGACCGCGATCGCCACGGTATCGTTGCCTGGGACCCTAGATGAAAAGCTCGTGGCGATTGCCGGCGCCCGGTTTCGCGGAGTCGAGATTTTCGAGAACGATCTTTTGTCGTTCAACGGCACGCCCGCCGAAATCCGCCGGATGATCGGCGATCTTGGGCTCAAGACGATCACCTTCCAGCCGTTCCGCGATTTCGAGGGCATGCCGGAGCCGCGGCGCGGCCGAGGATTCGCGCGCGCCGAGCGCAAGTTCGACGTGATGCAGGAATTGGGCTGCGACCTGCTGCTGGTGTGCAGCAACGTGTCGCCGGACGCGCTCGGCGGGATCGACCGGCTGGCCGCCGACTTTCATGAGCTGGGTGAGCGCGCCGCCAAGCGTGGTCTGCGCGTCGCCTTCGAGGCGCTGGCCTGGGGCCGGCACGTCAACGACTACCGCGATTCCTGGGAAGTCGTGCGCCGTGCCGACCATCCGGCGGTCGGGCTGGTGCTCGACAGCTTCCATATCCTGGTCCGCGGCACTGACCTCAACCCGATTCGCGCGATCCCGCAGGACAGGATTTTCCTGGTGCAGATCGCCGACGCGCCGCTGCTCGACATGGATTACCTGTCATGGAGCCGGCACTATCGCTGCTTTCCGGCTCAGGGCGATCTGGCGCTCGACCGCTTTATGGTAGCGCTGCAAGCGACCGGGTTCGATGGGCTCCTGTCGCTCGAAATCTTCAGCGACCGGTTCCGGGCCGGCTCGGCGCGCAGCGTCGCGATCGACGGGCAGCGCTCGCTCCTGTTTATGCTCGATAATCTCCGCCGTGCCACCGGGGATTCCGTGCGCGGGGTGAAGCCGCTGCCGTCGGCCTCGGGGGTGGACGGCATCGAGTTTCTCGAATTCGCCATGGACGACGCCTCTGCCGGGGCGTTCGAGACGATGCTCGAAGGACTCGGCTTTGCCCGCGTCGGCGTCCACAAATCGAAGGAGGTGGCGCATTGGCGCCAGGGCGAAATCAACCTCGTCGTCAATCGCGAGAAGGAAGGGTTCGCCCATTCCTTCAATATCGCGCATGGACCGGCGGTGTGCGCGATGGCGCTGCGCGTCGGCGACGCAGCGACGACTGTCGAGCGCGCGGTGCGGCTGCTCGACCGTCCGTTCCGCCAGGCGGTTGGACCGGGCGAGCTCAACATCCCGGCAGTGCGCGGTGTCGGCGGCAGTCTCATCTACTTTGTGGACGGCAAGACCGAGCTCGGCCGCCTGTGGGACGTGGATTTCGCGCCTGACGGGGCGAAAGACACGGCTGGCGTCGGACTCATCCGGCTCGATCACCTCTCGCAATCGATGCAGTACGAGGAAATGCTGGCTTGGCTCTTGTTCTACACCTCGCTCTTCGATCTGCGGAAAGCGCCGGTGCAGGATGTCCTCGACCCGGGCGGTGTCGTGCAGAGCCAGGCGGTCGAATCCGCCGGAGGGGAAATCCGCCTCGTCCTCAATGCGTCGCAGAGCCGGCAGACGATGGCGGCGCGCTTTCTCGACGACTTCTTCGGGTCCGGGGTGCAGCAGATCGCGCTCGCCTGCGACGACATCTTCGCCACGGTCGAGCGGCTGCGCTTCAATGGCGTCGCACTCTTGCCGATCCCGGAGAACTATTATGACGATCTGGAAACGCGGTTCGATCTCGACGCGGCGCTCATCGACCGGCTGCGCGCGGGAAACATCCTCTACGATCGCGACGGAGAAGCCGAATTCTTTCACGTCTATACAAAGACGCAGCCGGGCGGCTTCTTCTTCGAGATCGTCGAGCGCCGCTCGTCATACCGGGGCTATGGCGCGGTGAACGCGCCGATCCGGCTCGCCGCGCAAGCACGGCTGGCGCGCAACCCGGCGATCCCCCGGCTGTGATCCTCAGGCGGCGTGGCGGACGCCGCGGCGCCAGCGGTCGATGGTGTTCTCGACCTCGGTGCGGTCGTCGACATCCTTTGACCAGGCGGCGCTGAAGGAAGCTGTCGAGCTGCGCGGGCGGTGATGGTCGGGCAGCGGCTCGAAACAGATGCGCATCGGCATCGAGACGCCTTCGCCGACGACGATCGCCTCACCGTTGCGCAGCGCCGGGAGGAACTTCATGAGGCCGTGCGACGCTTCGGGCAACGCTCCGCGGACGATGTCCTGGTCTACCTGGCTCGTCATGCGCAGAGCGAAGAGCGTGTTGCACTCCGAGAGAAGGCTCGCCGCGAGATCGGACGGGCGCTGGCTGACGACGCACAACGACACACCGTACTTGCGGCCTTCCTTGGCGATGCGCGACAGCGCGCGCTTGACCGGTTCGAACCCGGCATCCTTGTCGGCTGGAGCGTAGCGGTGCGCCTCTTCGCAGACGATCGTGATCGGCATCTGCGTGTCGCTCCACACCGAGAAGTCAAAGGTCAAGCGGCAGATCACCGAAACCACGACGTTCAGTACCTCTGAGGGTACGCCCGACAGGTCGAGGATGGTGATCGGCTTGCCACTCACCGGAATGCGGAAAAGCTGCGCCAGGATGTCCGACATCTCGTCGCGCATCGCAAGGCTATTGCCGAACATGAAGCCGTAGCGCATGTCGTTTTGCAGCGCCTGCATGCGGGTCTTGACCAGTTGATAGGCGGCAACGCTGTCCGGCCGGTTCAGCGAGCCCATCGCGCTGTCGAGATAGCGGATGAGGTCGGACACGCGGTACGGCATCGGCGTGTCGACGCTGACGTGCCGGTCGGTCGGCGACTTACCGAGATAGGCGAGTTTGCCGCTCAACACGGCTTCACCGAGGATTTTCGACTGCTCGGCGCGATGCTGAGAGTCGCCCAGCACCACTTCCACCAGCTCTTCGAAATTGAACAGCCAGTAGGGCAGGTGCAACCCGTCGCCAGGGCTCAGCACGATCGCTTCCTCGGGAAAAGCGTGCGCGTATTCGCAATGCGGATCGAGCAGGATGACGTGTGCGTGCGGGTTCTTTTCGATGACTGAGCGAAGGATCGTCGCGACCGCGCAGGATTTGCCCGAGCCGGTCGTGCCGACGATGCTGAAATGCTTGCCCAGCAGATCGTCGACCAACAGAAACGCGGGGACGTCGCCGTCCTGGTGGATCGAGCCGACCGGGATCGCGGCGTCGCGCGGCGGCGCGTAGACCTGCGCAAGATCGTCCGGGGTCGCGAGGTAGACTGGATCCTCAAGCGCCGGAAAGACCGAAACGCCGCGGCGGAAGCCATCGGTCTTGCCCGAGGGGCTGAAGGTCGTTTCGCCGATCAATTCGATCTCGATAATCTTCAGATCCTCATCCGGCGTAGCGACCGAGGGCAGCGGCACGCGCAGCCCGCTGATCATGCCGAAGACCATCGATCCGCGGGTGCGGATCTTGACGAGCGCCGCTAGCGCAAGCGGCTCTCGCGGTGGCTCGGTTGATGTTGGCGGCTGCAGCAGCACGATCAGTTGTGCCGCCGAGACGGCAATGACCCGGCCGATCGGCTCGGCCCTTTCGTTCACGGGAATCACAATTTGCGTCATCGCGGTCATCCGGCAGGGGTTGGGCTGAGACGTTCGGCGGGAAGCGTGACTTCGGCGACGGTGCCAACGCCGACCTCACTGGTCAGCGTCAGATCGCCGCCATGCATTCTCGCCATCGCGCGAGCGAGCGGCAGGCCGAGGCCGACGCCTTCGTTTTCGCGGGTCAGGTGGTCTTCGACCTGGCTGAAGGGTTCGAATACGCGGCTGAGGTGATCGGGTGGGATGCCGCAACCGGTGTCGCGCACCCGCACGGTCAGGGTATCGGGTTTGTCCAATGCCGCCGAGACCCGGATGCTACCGTCCTCACGGTTGAACTTGACCGCGTTCGACAGCAGGTGGACGAAAACCTGCTTCATGCGGTTGGGGTCGAGACGAACGAGGACGTCGGTCCCGCCGTCGTCGTCGATCGTGACCGATTTGCTTGTCGCGTCGGCCGCCACGGCTCTGATCGAAGCGCCGATCACTTCGCCGATCGTGGCGACCTGTTCGTCGAGCTCGACCTTCCCGGCTTCGATGCGGGCGAGGGTCAAGACGTCGTTGATCATCCCCAGCAGACGGGTCCCGGCTTCATGGATGTATTTGCCATAGGCTGCGTGGTCGCCGGCCGCGGTGCCCGACCCGATGATCTCGGAAAAGCCGATGATCGCGTTGAGCGGCGTGCGCAGCTCATGCGTGACATTGGCCAGAAAATTGGTTTTGGCGCGGTCGGCGGCCTGCGCCTGGGCCATCGCTTCCTCGGCGAGCTGCGCCGTTTGCTCAGCATTGTGACGCGCGGCGGTCAGCACGCGCTCGGTGTGACGGCGATCGAGCAGCGAGCCGAGCTGCAAGCAATAGTCGTCGATCAGAGTCGTGTTGTTGCGCCACATAGAGCTGGTCGTCTCACCGAGCTGGATTCCTTCCATCTCTACCGCGGGTTTCCTAAGGAACGCTTACGCTGTGGGATAATTTTCGATTCGCCCGCGGGCGAGCGCACGCTGCGTAACACCGCCGCAGCTGCGATATGGCGCGCACGGACGCGACGTTTCCCCTTGCCCTGCCGCATCGGCAACCGCACTTTTTCGTTATGGCAATGCTGAGCGCCGCTTCGCGCCTGGTCGCGATCCTGGGGCCGACGAACACAGGAAAGACCCATCTGGCGATTGAGCGCATGCTCGATCACCAAAGCGGGATGATTGGGTTCCCGCTGCGGCTCCTGGCGCGGGAAAACTACGATCGGGTGGTGAGGCTCAAAGGCGCGCGCGCGGTCGCGCTGATTACCGGCGAAGAAAAAATCCTGCCGCCCAAGCCTTCCTATTTCGTCTGTACCGTCGAGGCGATGCCGCTCGATCGGCTCGTCGATTTCCTCGCGGTCGACGAAATTCAGCTTTGCGCCGATCGCGAGCGCGGCCATGTCTTTACCGCGCGCCTGCTGCACGCGCGCGGCCTTAAGGAGACAATGTTTCTCGGGTCGGACACGATCCGCCCGCTGATGCGCCGGCTCCTGCCCGATGCCGAGTACATCAGCCGGCCGCGCTTCTCGACGCTCTCCTACACCGGGCACAAGAAGGTGACGCGGCTGCCGCCGCGCTCGGGCGTCATCGCCTTTTCGATCGCAGACGTGTTTTCGCTCGCGGAGCTCGTGCGCCGCCAGCGCGGCGGCACCGCGATCGTATTGGGGGCGCTCAGCCCGCGCGCCCGCAACGCCCAGGTCGGCATGTTCCAGGCGGGCGAAGTCGATTACCTCGTGGCCACCGATGCGATCGGCATGGGTCTCAACATGGACCTGCACCATGTCGCCTTTGCCCGGCTCGCCAAGTTCGACGGGCGCGGGTTGCGGCGCCTCGCGGCTGCCGAGATCGGCCAGATCGCCGGCCGCGCCGGCCGCCACATGAATGACGGCACGTTCGGCACCACCGCTGACGAACGGCCGCTCGAGCCCGAGATCGTCAGCGCGGTCGAGGCGCACAAATTCGAGCCGCTGACCCGCATCCAGTGGCGCAACACGGCGCTCGACTTCAAGACGGTCGGCGCACTGCTCGGCAGCCTCGACGCGCCGCCTTCCGCGCCGGGTCTTATCCAGACACGCGAGGCCGATGATCATCAAGTGCTGCGCGCGCTGTCGCGAAGCGCCGACGTCGCTTCGCTCGCGACCAATCCGGGCGCAGTACGGCTGTTGTGGGAGGTCTGCCAGATCCCCGATTTCCGCAAGATGATGAGTGACAGCCACGCGCGGTTTCTCGGGCAATGCTTCCTGCACCTCGCGGGGCCGGGCGAGCGGCTGCCCACGCCGTGGATCGCCAGCCAGATCGCGCAGCTCGACCGGGTCGACGGTGATATCGACACGCTAATGATGCGCATCGCGCATATCCGCACCTGGACCTATATCACCCATCGCCCGGACTGGGTCGAGGGCGCGGCCGACTGGCAGGAGCGCGCCCGCGGCATCGAGGATCGCCTCAGCGATGCGCTGCATGAAAGCATCACGCAGCGCTTTGTCGACCGCCGCTCGGCGTTTCTCGTGCGACGACTCGCCGGTGACGACGAATTGCTGGCCTCGGTCGACAGGGAAGGGGAGGTGCGGGTCGAGGGCAGCTATGTCGGTCGGCTCGACGGCTTTCGCTTCAGCCCCGACGCCAGCGACGGCGCCGAATCGCGCATGCTGATGACCGCGGCCAACCGCGTGCTGCGCCGCGAAATTGCCGAGCGTGCGAGCCGGCTGGCGAGCGACGGCGATGACGCGTTCGTGCTCGACGCCGCGGGCAATTTGGCGTGGCGCGGCGGGCTGGTCGGCCGGCTGGCCGCCGGCGACGGCCCGCTGACGCCGAGGGCGGAGGTCTCGGCCGGCGATTTCCTCGAAGGGCCGGCACGCGAACGCGTGCGTCAGCGGCTGCAGGCGTTTGCCAAAAGCGAGATTGAACGGCGCCTTGCCCCGCTTTTCGTGCTGCGCGATCTGCCGCTCGCGGGCGTCGCGCGCGGCCTTGCGTTTCAGCTGGTCGCTACGCTGGGCTGCTTGCCGACCGAGGCGGTGCGCGATCAGCTGCGCGCGGTCGATCCGGTCAGCCGGCGGGCGCTCGGCCGTGCAGGGGTGCGGTTCGGCACAGAAAGCCTCTATGTCGAGCCGCTGCTCGGCAGCGAGTCGACGCGGTTTCGGGCGCTGCTTTGGGCCGTGCAGCAGGGCAGGGCGCTGCCGCGACTCCCCGGCGCCCGGACGATGGGCAGGGCGCTCGTCGTCGACCCGAGCCTACCGGCGTCGTTTTACGGCGCGCTGGCGCGGCGGGTGATCAATGGGCTGGCGATACGTCCCGACCGGCTCGAACGCCTGTCGGCGGCGGCGCGCCAACGCGGCAAGGCAGGCCCGTTCGCGGCCGATGTCGAGTTGGCCGCGCTGGCGGGGGTCGCCCCCGGCGAACTGCGCGGTCTGCTGTTGGAGCTCGGCTATCGGACGCTGGTTCGCGACGGGGGTGAGCTGTTTGCCGTCCGTCCCCGGCGTCTCAACGCCGCGCCGCGGCGCACCCAGCGCCGCAATGCCGCGCCCGACGGGCATCCCTTTGCCAAGCTGAAGCAGCTGAAATTCGCGTGAGCGATCGCTTGCAAACCGCTTCCGAGAGAGCGAGCCGCCGCCTTGACCAATGGCTCTGGTTTGCTCGTTTCGCCAAGAGCCGGTCGATCGCCGCGCGCCTGTGCGCGACCGGTGCGGTCAACATCAACGGTACCGCCGTCGATAAGGCGAACCACCCGATCAAACCGGGGGACGTCATCGTCCTGCCGCAAGGCGCGTGGCAGCGGACCGTCGAGGTGCTGGCGCTGGGCACCCGGCGCGGCCCGGCGAGCGAGGCAAAGGCCCTCTATCGGGTCACCAATACAGTCCACGGCGCGGATGCCGCACCAACGTGGAAACCCTTGCTGTTTGCTGACGATGATTGATTTTTCACAAGATTCAAGATTAACGGCATGTGAGGATCGGCGGACCGGGGCATCGATTACCGCCCGCGGAAAGTTAGCAAGCCTGAACAACGGTCGCGGCTGGCGTCAGCACTACGATAACTGCTATCACTTAAACAGTGCCGCTTCCGTGGACGCTGTTTCCAGAAGATTCCCACCCTACGGGTAGCGCTCCGAGGCTTGGTGGTTCCCGACTCTACAACGAGCCGCCGCCGCTTGACTTTGTATTTGGCCCGCGGTCGACGACGGATTCATGATCAAGGTTCTCCATTTAATTACCGGTTTGGACACCGGTGGCGCGGAACGGATGCTCGAGCGCGTTGCAACGCGAATGGATCGCGAGGAATTTCTATCGGTGGTCGTCACGCTCACGCAGCCTGGACAAACGGCTCAGGCCCTTATCGACGGTGGGATTTGCGTCCATACACTTAACCTGAAGCGGGGCGTCCCCGATCCGCGTGGTCTGTGGCGGCTCGCGCAAATAGTCAGCGCCTTCCAGCCGGATATTCAACAAACTTGGCTCTATCACGCCGATCTGCTGGGACTGTTGGGACGGCGCATGGGCCTGGCCGGGAAGCTTCTATGGAATGTGCGCTGCACTGATTCGATTGGCAGCGGCATGGTGCGTCGCTTACTTGCCCATTGGTCAGCCACTCCCGACGCAATCCTTATCAATTCACAGGCAGGCCAGCGGTTCCACGAAGCGATCGGCTATCGAGCCCGCCAATGGGTATATATTCCTAACGGATTCGATACCGAAATACTCCGTCCGGACCCCGCTCTTCGGCGCCGTCAGCGCGCAAGATTAGGCGTCGACGAAAGCACGTTCGTCATACTCTTGCCCGCCCGGTATCATTTAATGAAAGATCATACGAACTTTCTCGCCGCCGCGGCGAAATTTTCAGCCACTCACCGTGACGTTCAGTTCATCCTGGCCGGTCACGAAGTCGATTCGAGCAACCACGATCTGTGCCGCGCCATCTCGAGCCATGGTCTAGGCGATTGCACGCTTCTTCTCGGCGAGCGCCACGATCTCGATAACATTTATCCCGCTGCGGACGTTGTTACGCTGTCATCGGCGTTTGGCGAGGGCTTTCCCAATGTACTCGGCGAGGCGATGTGCTGCGGAATCCCCTGTGTGGCCACCGACGTCGGAGACGCTTCTGTGATCATCGGCGAAACCGGAATCGTTGTGGAACCACGTGATCCTTCAGCGCTCGCGGCGGCGTGGCAGGAACTGGCGGCACTCAGTGCGGAGGAACGGATGGCCCTTGGCGCCGCGGCGCGTGCTCGCGCCCTGGACAATTTCGATCTAAATGCCGTAGTTGCGCAATATGAGACCTTCTATCGCCAGATATTCGCGCAATCGCAGGCCTCAAAATCGATCGCCAACTAATGGTGGAGCGGAGGAGAAAGGGTTTCGCCAGTAGGCGTGACTTCGTCGCCAAAGAGGATTTGCTCGGAAGAAGTGTGAAGGATCGATCCGCTTCTCACTGAACCATTGCTTATCGATAGCCGAATCCATTGCCGAGCACGACCGTTCGGTGACGATGGAGACCGCGCTGCCATGGGGGCACCTGCGCCCGGTGGCCGCACGGCGGTTCGGTGGACGCCGCACGGCTCCTATGGTACAGGTGCCGCCGCTTTGTCGAGGCTTGGTACGACGAAGTGGGGTCAATTTGAAGCAGTCAGGGGTGGTGGTATTTGACGCCAGTCGATTCTTTCGGCCGGGCCATGAGCGATTTGCCCACCGATGCCAATGTTGCCGAATTTCCCGTCGACACGACGACAGAGGCGACACAGTCAGCGGATAAGTGGTTCGATAGCTCGGCGGGGGGAAACCCCGATGGTCAGTCGCCGCCGTCGCGCCTTACTCGCGCGTTAGCCGATTTTGTCGAAGCTTGTTCGCTGTTTTGGTTTTGGACGCGTTTGGCGCATCAAGACATGCGCATGCGCTATCGTGGCTCCGTGATCGGCCCGTTCTGGCAGACCCTGACGACCGGCATCATGATCGGTTCCATGGGAGTCATTTACGCCAAGTTGTTTCATACGGAGATGAAGGAATATCTGCCGATGTTAGCCTGCGGGCTGATTTCTTGGCAGCTTGTCGCTGGTCTCATCACTGAAAGTTGTGGTGCTTTTGACGCGGTACGCGGCATTATCCAACAAGTTAGATTGCCATTCTTCCTTCATGCATTTCGTCTTGTCTATCGAAATATTCTACTATTCTTGCATAGTTTTGTGATTATTCCAATTGTGCTTTTCATTTTTCCGCACCCGATCGAGCCGATGCGGCTGGTGGAACTGATCCCGGCAATGGTGCTTATCGCGGTGAACGGTGTCGCCACCAGCATAATTCTGGGGATGATTTGCGCTCGGTTCCGCGACGTACCACTGATCGTTGCCAACATCGTGCAGGTGACTTTTTTTCTGACCCCGATTGTGTTCACCCCGAGCGCCCTCGGGGATAAGGTCTGGCTGGCTTACGGAAACCCACTCTTCGCGGCAGTCGATGTGATGCGCGCGCCACTGCTCGGGCAGCCGACGGCCCCGTATTCATGGGCGATGTTGCTTTTCACGACCGTATTGAGTTCGGGGATCAGTTTTCTGTTTTTCGTGCGATTCCGCGGCCGCATCGCTTATTGGGTCTGACGTCATGTCTTTTCTACATCTGCGTGATGTCGTCGTCGAATTTCCGATCTACATCGGAAGTAGCCGGTCGTTAAGAAAAACGCTGATCTCGTCTGCGACCAGCCGCGGAAATCTCTCCAAGGATGCTTCAGACCGCATCAATGTATGCGCGCTGAATGGCGTGAGCTTTGACGTAGGGGATGGCGAACGATTCGCACTGATTGGGGCTAACGGCGCAGGAAAGACAACCTTGCTGAAGGTCCTGGCCGGCGTTTTTGAGCCGACGCGAGGCCGTTTTAAATCGCACGGGCGGATTTCCTCGATGCTCGATACGAGTGTCGGTCTCAATGGCGATGCGACGGGATACGAAAACATTCTTCTGCGTGGCATGCACATGGGCATCCGGCCTCGCGAGATGCGACAGTATGTGCCGGAAATAGCGGAATTTACCGAGCTGGGTGATTACCTGGATATGCCGGTGCGGACATATTCGTCGGGCATGATGATCCGCTTGGCCTTTTCGATTTCGACCTACATCCTGCCCGACATCCTGCTCATGGACGAATGGTTGACAGCGGGCGATGCCCAATTCCTGGCCAAGGCTCAGCGGCGCGTCGAACAATTCATCGACCAGTCCAGCATTCTGGTTCTGGCCTCGCACTCGATGGCGCTGCTCCAGCAGTGGTGCACTCGCGGGATCCTGCTGCATCAGGGCAAAGTGTTAATGGCCGGGCCGGTCAATGATGTTGTCGACACCTACCATGAGCTGGCGCAAGCGGAAGCCGCCGCGAGGGACGCGGCATAACCCGGCGCTGAAGCAACCCAGATTGACACACAATTTGCCGCCCTTCATCTTGGGCGCTCCGACGCCGCAGTCTCTTTTGCTTGAAGCCAAAGGTTCAGGATTTGCCGCTGGAATCGTCAGCGGCTTCGTAAAATGCGCGGACGCCGATGAGGGATTGGCATGGCGGAAATTAACCTCCTCGATCGCTATCCGCGCTCGCAGCGGAACATCGGAATGCGTACCGAAGCGCAGAGCGCGGAGAACATTCGGATCGCGCGGCAATACGGCAAAGAATACTTCGACGGCTCGCGCGATACCGGCTATGGCGGCTATCGTTACAATCCGCGCTTCTGGACTGGCGTCGCCGAGGACATGATCGCGCACTGGGACTTGAAGCCGGGCGACCGCGTTCTCGATGTCGGCTGCGGCAAGGGCTTTCTCGTCAAGGATTTGATGATTGCCTGCCCGGGGCTTGAGGTCTTTGGGCTCGACATCTCCGAATATGCGCTGATGAATTGCGAGCCGGAGGTGGTCGGCCGACTCCATTTGGGCAACTGCACCAAGCTGCCGTTCCCCGACGAAAGCTTCTCGGCCACGATCGCGATCAACGTGGTGCACAATCTCGAACGAGACGAGTGCCTGACGGCGATACGCGAGGTCGAACGGCTATCGCCGGGCCGCGCCTACATCCAGAACGATTCGTACCGCACCCAGGAGGAGCGCGAGCTCTTTCTTTCGTGGGTGCTGACGGCGAAGACGCATTACGATCCGGCCGGCTGGCGCCAGCTCTATGAGGAGGCGGGGTATACCGGCGACTACTACTGGACCATCATCGAATAGGAAAGGTGCCGCACGATGGCCCTAGGGGGTAACAGTTTCGACCCGGCGCTCGCCAAGGAGCGCTGCTTTCGCTATCGGCGGCGCATTCTCGACATTTCGCAGCAGGTCGCAGCGCTGCATATCGGTTCCTCGTATTCGTGCACCGAGATCACCGACATCTTTTACAACGTGCTGATGCGCAAAGGCGCCGACGGCTCGCTTCTGGACACGTTCCTGATGTCGAAGGGTCATGGCTGCATGATCCAGTACACGATCCTCGAAGAGCTCGGTATTCTCTCGCGCAATGACCTTGACGGATACTGCAAGGCCGAAGGGCATCTCGGCGTTCACCCCGATTACGGCACGCCGGGTATCGCCGCGGCGACGGGCTCGCTGGGGCACGGCCTGGGCATGTCGGTGGGCATGGCGGTCGCCGAGCGACGCAATCCCAACCCCGGCCGGGTTTATACGATCCTCAGCGACGGCGAGGTGCAGGAGGGCTCGACCTGGGAGGCGGTGCTGATGGCCTCGTCGCTCAAGCTCGACAACCTCGTCGCCGCCGTCGACAACAACGATCTGCAAAGCCTCGGCCGCACCTCGGTGACGCATCCGAGCTTCTATCCGTTGGGTGACAAGTTCCGCGCCTTCGGCTGGGAGGTCGCTGAGGTCGACGGGCACGACTCGGCGGCAATCTTCTCCTCGATCGCCAACCGTCAAGGCGGACGGCCGTTCATGCTCGTCGCCAACACAACCAAGGGCAAGGGCGTCAGCTACATGGAGAATGTGCCGATTTGGCACTACCGCTCGCCCAATAAGGAAGAATACCACCGCGCGATCGACGAATTGGAGTCGGCCAGATGAGGAACATGTTCGCCGAGGCGCTTTATAAGGAGGCAACCAGAAACCCCGACATCTATGTCGTCGTCGCCGACATTTCGCCGGTCGGCAACATGGCGAAGTTCACGTCGGAATATCCCGACCGGTTCATCAATGTCGGCGTCGCCGAGCAGAGCATGATTGGCATTTGCGCCGGCCTCGCGCTCAAAGGCTGCCAGCCCTTTGCTTACACGATCGCGACGTTTTCGCTCTACCGCCCGTTTGAGATGGTCCGCGACGATCTCTGCTATCAGAACTTACCAGTGACGGTCGTTGGCATGGGGGCGGGCGTCATCTATTCCGACCACGGCGGCACCCATCACACGATGGAAGACATCGCTGTCGCGGGCGCCATTCCCAACATGCAGATCATCGCACCGTGCGACCCGGCCGAGGTCGCCGAGGCGACCAAATGGTGCGCCCGGCAGAAGAACGGCCCCGTCTATCTACGCCTCGGTAAGGCGGGCGAGCCCGACCTGACCGCCCAAGCCGAGCCTTGGGCCTTCGGCAAGTTGCGCCGGCTGCGCCGCGGCAGCGATGTCGCGATTCTGACCTACGGCGTCATTGCTGGGATGGCGGGACAGCTTGCAGATAAGTTCACCGCCGCGGGCAAGTCAGTCTCGCTATATTCGTGTCATACGGTGAAGCCGCTCGATCGCCAGGGCATTGTTGATGCCCTGAAGAGCCACGAACACGTCATCGTCATCGAGGAGCATGTGCCGCAAGGCGGGCTCGCGTCGCAGACAAAGCAGCTCGCTTGGGACAGCCAAGCGCGTTGCCGGCTCGATACCTTCACGTTGAAGGACGAGTTCATCCACAATTTCGGCCGCCATCCCGACATGTTGGCCGCGCACGGGCTGAGCCTTGGGCAGATCTCGCACACCGTTGGGCTGAGCTGAGCGGATGAGCGACCGGCGCAACGAAAGGCTAGCAATCCACGGCGGCTTACCGGTCCGCAGTGTTCGCATGCCGCCCAGGCTCGCGCTCGGCGACGACGAAGTGCGGATGATCAACGAAGTCATCGCCTATTATCGCGAACACGAGGTCGACCCGGGTTATCAGGGCCCATTCGAAAAGCTCTATACCGACCGTTTCTGCGAGATGATGGGCGGCGGCTACGCCGACGCGGTGGCGACCGGTACCGCTTCGCTTTTTGTCTCGCTGGCGGCGCTCGAGCTGCCCAAGGGCAGCGAAGTAATGATCTCGCCGATCACTGATCCCGGCTCGCTAAGTGCGATTATTCTGAACGGGCTGAAGCCCAAGCTCGTCGACAGCATGCCCGACAGCTACAATATCGGCGTCGAGCAGGTCGTCTCGCGGATTGGCCCCAACACCTCGGCGATCTGCGCCGTGCATGCCGCTGGTCAGGCCTGCGAGATCGACAAGATCACCGCCGCCTGCCACGAGCGCGGCGTCAAGGTGCTCGAAGACCCCAGCCAAGCGCATGGTGCAAAGATCAAGGGCCGGCCGGTCGGCAGCTTTGGCGACATCGCGGCATTTTCGACGATGTACCGCAAGGCGCATATGACTGGCGCCTCGGGCGGTCTGATCTACTGCCGGGACCTTGATTTATACCGTAAGGTGCTGGCGCATGCCGACCGTGGCAAGCCGCGCTGGCTTGAAACCTTCAGCGACCGCGATCCGTCAAATTATCTCTTTCCGGCACTCAACCATCATACCGACGAGATTTCGTGCGGCATCGGTGTTGCCTCGCTGAGCAGGCTCGAGTCGACGATCACACATCGTCTTTCTTATGTGCTGGATGTCGTTGCCGGGCTTGCGGAGCAGGCCAAGATTTGCCGTGCCTACCCCATGAGTCCTAACGATTCGCCATTCTATTTTCCGATCATCGTCGATACCGACCGGATTAGCTGCAGCAAGATCGAATTTGCGGAGGCTGTACTCAAGGAAGGCATCGATCTCAACCCGCATTATCGGTTTGTGGTCGACGAATGGCCCTGGGTGCAGCCTTATCTGGCGGACGACTTCAAGACTGAGAACGCGCGCAGCATCCGCAACCGCAGCTTCTGCCTCTACGTCAACGAGAATTATGGCGAGACCGAAGCCAACGATACGATCGGGGCGATTCTCAAGGTCGAGCGTTACTTCGGCAAGTTCGATTGAACGTTATTACTTCGTCGCGGCAATAGTTTGCGCCAGGCCCTGTCTTAGCGGGGTGTAAGCGAAATCCGGGAAAGCAGCGTGGCAGGCGCCGGGGTCAAAGGCGCGGTAGCCATTGTGGGGCATCGGCCCGCTACGCGGCGTTTCGATGATCTCGACGGCCCGGCCGGTCAGCTTGACGACGAGGTCGGCAATTTCCCGGAAGCTTGTGATCGTGCCGGTGGCGATGTTGAGCGCCCCCGTCGAGCGTCGGTAGATCGCCCGCGTCGCCAGCTCGGCGACGTCGTCAATCAGCACATGATCGCGTCGCTCCTCGCCCTTGCCGAACAGCACGATCGGCCCTCCCGCCGCCGCAAGCCGCAGGAAGCGGTTGGGACCATAACCGTTATGCGGGTCACCGGCGCCGTAAAGCAGGCTTGGCCGCAGCAGGAGAAGCGGTGCCTTGATGTCGCCGCGGAACATGATTTCGCGGGCCAGATGCATCGCTCCGTGCAGCGAATCGGGCGACCTCACCGCCTCTTCGGTCATGGGTTCGGACAGGTCGCCGTAGACCGCGTCGGAGCTGATGTTGACGACATGTGCCAGTTCGACCCGCGATGCGGCGCGGGTCATCGCCAGCGCCAGCGCGATGTTGTCGCGCAGCATCTCGCTGTCACGCACCGGGGCACGCGCGGAGACGGCGATAAAAACATCCCCGGGCCGCAGCAGCGCCGCCAGCCTGTCGGCGGCGTCGCCATCGAGAAGATCGACCTCGCGGCGAGTCAGACGGAGCACCGGCACATGGTCGCGCTCCAGGCGGGTGGCGATAGCATTGCCGACAAATCCACCCGCGCCCATCACGACCACGCGCGAGGGAACCGCCGACTCCGGCGACAAGTGTGTGAGCATCGAAAATGATCTCCGTCAGCCGACCCCGAGGGCGGGCATTCCCAAGGTGTGATACTCGAACCCTGCCGCAGCGGCTGCTTTCCCATCGAGCAAGCGGTAAGGGTCGATCAGCAGCCGGCCGTGCATAACGCGTTTCAAGTCATTGAGCGCAAGCTCACGGTATTGAGGCCACGGCGTTGCTAGCACCAGCGCGTCGGCGTCGGCGGCGCAGGAGAGCGGGCCGGCACACGCCGTAGCGAACAGCACGACCGAGCCCGGCACGACCGGATCGTGGACACTGACCCGGCGTCCTTCGAGACGCGCTAGCAGCGCGAGCGCGGGCGAGTTCTTGGTCGAGTGAGTATTTTCCTTGTATGCAAGCCCCAGCACACCGACATGCGCGTTTGGGTGCTTGGACAACAACCGCTCGTCGAGGACATGCCAGCACCAGTCCTTGCGGTGCGCCGAATTGGCGATCCAGGCGGTGACGATGCCGGTGTCGGCCGTTCCGCCCGCGACAAGGCCGAGCACCGTGCGCAGATCGCGTTCGAGGTTGCCGCCGGCGATGCCGAGCCCCGGCGTAAGATAGGCGTATGGGCCGATGCGCCGGTCGAGGCGCAGCGCCGGCACGATCTCCGACCAGTCGGCTCCGATCACCTCGCTGACCTCCGCCAGCGTGTTGGCCACGCCGATCGAGGCGACCAGGCAGAAATTGATGCTGATCTTCGCCAGCTCTGCGCTTTCGTAGCGCATCGGCAGGATCGGACAGCCGAACGCTTCGAGGACCTCGCGGTAGCGCGGGGGCAGCTCGTGTGCCGGGTCGGCGCATCCAACGATAAAACGCTCGGGATGCATCGCCCGCTCGACGGCGCGGCCGAAGATCAGCGTTTCCACCTGATAGATCAGACGCTCCTTCGGAATGCCAGCGAGGGCGCGCGTAAAACCGGGTGGCACCTGACAAAGGATCACTAGGATCGCATCGTCGCGCAAATTCGCGATAACGCGGTCGATCAGCGCGCGGATCGGCGCGAGGTCGCTTTGAGCGTCGTCGTCGGTAGGGACGTCGGCGGCGATATAGACGACGTCGCAACGTTCCAGCTCGGCGGCGGAGGTGCTGAAAGTGAGCCGGGTTGCGTTCTCGGCCAGCATCTCGATCAGTCCTGGCTCGACAACCGGCGGGTTGCCCGCGTGCAACCCTTCGATCACCCTGCTGTCGGCGTCGTAACCGATCACGGGGAAGCCGCGCGCCGCCGTCGCGGCGGCCGAGTTGACCCCGAGATGCGTCATGCCGGCAAAGCCTACGGTAATCTGGGTCATGTCCCCGCGGAGTCTGGTCAATGCCGGATTATACCCAGCGCAGGTGGTGACGCCACAAGCCGCGGGAAGCGGAAGGCTCAGGAGCCCGTCTGGTTGCAAGGCCTGGTGAAATGGGCTACTAGGCGCAAACCCCGTGGCAACGTTCTTAAAAGCCCCGCATGAGCCAGCACGCGAGCGAATTCTTCTCCGAAATTCGGCAGATTGCGGCGGAGATCGATGTTGTGGCGATTGAGCGGATGGCGGAAGGTTTGGCGGCGCTACGCGAGCGCGGCGGGCGGCTTTTCCTGCTCGGCGTCGGCGGCAGCGCCGGTAATTGCAGCCACGCCGTCAATGACTTCCGCAAGCTGTGCGGCATCGAAGCTTATTCGCCGATCGACAATGTCTCGGAATTGACCGCCCGCACCAATGACGAAGGCTGGGACACGGTCTTTGCCGGCTGGCTCGAGGTCAGCCGCCTCGGGGACAGGGATGGGCTGTTGATTTTTTCGGTCGGCGGGGGTGACGCGGAGCGGCAGATCAGCGTCAATCTGATCCGCGCGATCGACTTGGCGAAAGCGCGGGGCGCCAAGGTATTCGGCGTGGTCGGCCGGAGCACCGGTTATACCGCGCAAAAGGGCGACGTCGTCGTGGTGATCCCGCCGGTTAATCCCGACCGCGTGACGCCCCTCTCCGAGGGCATGCAAGGGGTGGTTTGGCATTGCCTTGTCTCGCATCCGGCTCTGCAGTCGCGCCAGACAAAGTGGTAGAGCAGCACCCCCATCGGGCCGTTTTCCTCGACCGCGACGGTGTGCTTGTCGTTCCGGAGTTCCGCGATGGACGATCCTACGCGCCGAGGAGCCTCGCGGATTTCCGGATTTATGAAGATGCCGCGACTGCAACCGCGACGATGAAGGCCGCCGGCTATCGGCTTGTCGTTGTCACCAACCAGCCGGATGTCGGGCATGGGCGGGCGACGCTCTCTGACGTCGAGGAGATGCATCGCCGGCTCGGCGCGGCCTTGCCGCTCGATGCGATCGAGGCCTGTTATCACCGGCACATCGACGCGTGCGACTGCCGCAAACCGAAGCCGGGCATGCTGCGGCGCGCGGGCAAACGACTCGGTATCGACTATGCGCAAAGCTTTATGGTCGGCGATCGTGCATCCGACATTGCGGCTGGTAAGGCTGTCGGCTGCCGCACGATCTTTATCGACCTGAATTATGTCGACGAGCCATCGGACGGAGCGGATTTTATCGTATGTTCGCTTGCCGAAGCGGCGGAAATCGTGGTGGCTCAGACAGGCTGATCCTAGTGTAATTGCCAGCACCGGGGCGCTGGCATATATGGGTTACATCCATGGAGGGGGACCAGGAGATGGCGCGGCTTGACACGCTGAGCGTGAAGATTTTCGCCGATGGGGCCGATCTCGACGGCATCCTCAAAATGTACAAGAACCCTCTGATTAAAGGGTTCACGACCAACCCGAGCCTGATGCGGAAGGCGGGCATCGCGGATTACGAAGGTTTTGCTCATAAGCTTCTGGCGGCGGTGCCGGACCGGCCGATCTCATTCGAGGTATTCGCCGACACGCCGCGCGACATGATCCGCCAAGGGCGGACGATCGCCTCCTGGGGACGAAACGTAAACGTCAAGATACCGGTCACCAACACTGCCGGCGACTTCTCCGAGGCGGTCATTTCCGAGCTGTCGCGCTCGGGCGTCACGCTCAATGTGACGGCGGTAATGACCCTGCCGCAGGTTAAGCGCATCGCTGAGGCTTTAGCGCCGGAAACGCCGGCAATCGTATCGGTTTTTGCTGGTCGGATCGCCGATACCGGGATTGATCCGGTGCCGTTGATGCGCGAGGCGCGCCAGATCCTCTCGATGCGCCCAAAGGCAGAATTGCTGTGGGCGAGCCCGCGCGAGCTCCTGAACATCTTTCAGGCTGACGAGATCGGCTGCCACATCATCACCGTGACCAATGACGTGCTCGCCAAGCTAGCCCTTGTCGGCAAGGACCTCGATTTTTATTCGCTCGACACGGTGAAGATGTTCTTCGAGGATGCGAAAGCAGCGAGCTTCGCTATCGATACCAGTGGCCAAGACGCGCCGCGCGCAAGCGCCGCTGAATAACGATCCCGTTGAACAATTAGAGCTGTGATATCGCGATGAAAGTTTTGGTGACCGGCGGCGCCGGTTATGTGGGTCATGTGTTGACCCCACGCCTTCTGGCATCCGGCCATGAGGTGACGGTCTACGACACCCTCTATTTCGGCGCCCGCCTGCCGAATAGCCCGAAGCTGCAGGTGATCCAGGGCGATATTCGCGATCGCGCGAAATTAGGGCCATTGTTTGTAGGTCACGATGCGGTGCTGCATCTGGCCTGCATTTCGAACGATGCGAGCTTTGAACTCGACGAGCAGCTGTCGAAGACAATCAACTATGATTGCTTCGAGGGCATTGTCGCGGACGCTAAGAAAGCTGGCGTCAAGCGTTTCGTCTATGCCTCGTCGAGCTCGGTCTACGGCGTTAGCAATTCGCCGCAGGTGACCGAGGATCACCCGTTGGTGCCGTTGACTTTATATAATAAATTCAAAGGGATGTGCGAGCCGATCTTGTGGAAATACAAGGCGGACGACTTCACTTGCGTGACCATCCGTCCGGCAACCGTGTGCGGCTACAGCCCGCGCACCCGGCTCGACCTGTCGGTCAATATCTTGACCAATCACGCTGTCAACAAGGGCGCAATCACGGTTTTCGGCGGCGCCCAGATGCGCCCCAACCTGCATATCGAAGACATGGTCGACGCCTACGAGCTGATGCTCGAAGCCCCCCATGAAAAAGTGCATGGTGAGGTCTTTAATATCGGGTTCGAGAACCATTCGATCGCCGATCTGGCGCGCGTCGTGCAGCGCGTCGTGAAGGAAGAGATACCGGGGCGCGGCGAGGTGGAGATTGTTACGACGCCGTCGGACGACAATCGGTCCTATCACGTGAACTCGGACAAGATTTTCCGGAGCTTGGGCTACCGGCCGAAGCGGACGATCGAGGACGCGATCCGCGATTTGGCGCGCGCGTTTCGCAACCATCTGCTCGACAACAGCTTTGACGACGATTGGTACTACAACGTTCGCACCATGAAGCGGATCGGCGCAACATGACGGTGGGTCGAGGCGTCGCCATCGTTACGGGCGGCGCCGGCTTTATCGGGAGCCACATGGTCGATTGCCTGCTCGACCATGACTTTGCGGTGCGCGTCGTCGACAATCTGGTCGGCGGCCGTGAGACGAACCTCGCACATCACGCGGGTAATCCGCGGCTTAGCCTTGAAAAAATGGATATCCGGGCGCTGCAGCCGGACGCGTCGATTTTGGCCGATGCGCGCTACGTGTTCCACTTCGCCGGGATCGGCGACATTGTTCCATCGATCGAACGGCCGATCGAATACATGGACACCAATGTCCAAGGTACGGTCCGAGTACTCGAGGCCGCGCGGGGCGCACGCATCGAAAAGCTCGTCTACGCCGCCTCGTCGTCCTGCTACGGGCTCGCAGCGACGCCGACGCGCGAAGATCATCCGATCGCCCCGCAATATCCCTATGCGCTGTCCAAGTATCAGGGCGAGCAGGCGGCGCTGCACTGGCACCGGGTGTATCAGCTGCCGGTCAACTCGATCCGCATCTTTAACGCGTATGGGACGCGGGTCCGCACGACCGGCGCTTACGGCGCGGTATTTGGCGTGTTCTTCAAGCAGAAGCTTGCGGGGAAGCCGTTTACCGTGGTGGGGGACGGTACGCAGCGACGCGATTTCCTGTATGCGAGCGACGTCGCTACCGCTTTTTTGATGGCTGCCGAATCGCCGATGACCGGCGAAACCTGGAACCTCGGTGCCGGGAACCCACAATCGATCAACCGATTGGTCGAACTGATCGGCGGTGAGACCACCTATATCCCGAAGCGACCCGGGGAACCTGATGTTACTTGGGCCAATATCGCTAAAATCACCGCAGATTTGGGTTGGCAGCCGCAGGTGACGTTTGAGGTAGGGGTGGCGCGTATGATGGCCGAGATCGACAAGTGGCGTGACGCGCCGCTTTGGGATCCGGAATCGATTGCGCGGGCCACGAAGGTTTGGTTCGACCATCTTGGATCGGAAGGGATTGCATGAACGACCTCTCTGTTCTGTATCGCCATAAGATCAAGACCGTCGAGGAGCTGTGCGAGGCGATTGGTTCGCGCCCGCGCCAACGCACCGTGGTGATGTGCCACGGCGTTTTCGATCTCGTGCATCCTGGGCATATCCGCCACCTCGTCTATGCCAAGAGCAAGGCGGACATTTTGGTTGCAAGCCTTACCGCCGATGTCCACATCGCTAAGGCGGAATACCGCCCGTTCGTGCCACAAGATTTGCGCGCGCTCAACCTCGCCGCGCTTGAAATGGTTGATTACGTGCTGATCGACGAGGAAGCAACGCCGCTTAATAATATCTCCCGCGTTCAGCCGGATTTCTTCGCCAAGGGCTACGAATATCAGGATGGTGGGGTACATCCCCGCACTCAGCAGGAAGTCGAGGTTATCGAGAGCTATGGCGGCGAGTTGCTCTTCACGCCGGGCGACATCGTTTATTCCTCTTCGGCGCTTATTGAATCGGGTCCGCCCAACATTTCAATCGACAAGCTTCTCGCGCTAATGGATGCGGAAGGAATGGGCTTTTCGCGTCTGCACGACATACTCGGTAAGGTTCGCGGTATTGCCGTGCATGTCGTCGGTGATACGATCGTCGACAGCTTGACGCACACGACGATGATCGGCGGCATGACCAAGACGCCGACGCCGAGCGTCCGCTTTGACGATCGGCAGGACTTTATTGGCGGGGCGGCGATTGTCGCGGCCCACCTCGCAGCCGCAGGTGCCGACGTCACTTTTTCGACCGTACTGGGTGACGACGGGATGAAAAATTTCGTCCTCGAGGGTCTTGCGCAAACTGGCGTCAAGGTTCGCCCGATCATCGATCGCACCCGGCCCACGACGCAGAAAAATGCTTTTGTGTGCGGTGACTATCGGCTCTTGAAGGTCGACACGCTCGACAATCGCTCGATCTCCGACCATATCGTCGATAGTTTTGTCGAGCAGATCGAGCGGACGCCAAGCGACGCGGTTGTGTTCAGCGATTTCCGCCATGGCATCTTCAATCGTCGCACGATTCCCAAACTAATCGGCGCGCTACCCAATGGCGTGTTCCGTGTCGCCGACAGTCAGGTCGCCAGCCGCTGGGGCAATATCCTTGATTTCAAGGGGTTCGATCTCATCACCCCGAACGAGCGCGAGGCGCGCTTCGCGATGGCGGACCAGGACACGGGTGTGCGCCCGCTCGCCGGGCAACTGCACGAAGAATCAGGCTGCCGCATGGTAGTGCTTAAGCTCGGCGACCGTGGCGTCCTTACCTGCAGGCCCGGCAAGGGGAACGATCTGCGTTCGTTCTTCGTCGTCGACAGCTTTGTCGAGCGAGTGGTCGATGCAGTGGGTGCCGGCGATGCGCTGCTCGCCTACGCGACCTTGGCGATGGTCGCCGATGGATCTGAGGTTGCCGCGACCATCCTCGGTTCGATCGCTGCAGCGCTGGAATGCGAGATCGACGGCAATCTGCCCGTGTCGTGCAGCGATGTCACCCATCGCCTTGATATGTTGGAAAAGCGGGCAAATTACCGCCATTAGCGGGCTTCTCGCAGAATGCGGGTCATCATCGTCGGATTGGGAATCCAAGGGCGAAAGCGCCAGGCCATCGCCGGTGCTGCAGCGGTGGCAACGGTCGATCCCGTCAATCTCGAGGCCGATTATCGCACCATCGCCGGCATCCCGAAGGATCGCTACGACGCGGCACTAGTCTGCACACCGGATGACGCCAAGGTCGAGCTGCTGACTGAGCTTCTAGGTAACGGCAAACACGTTCTCGTGGAAAAGCCGCTTCTCGGTGCGAATAATGCCGAACTTAAACGCCTCTCGGCGCTGGCAAAGGCGAAAGAAGCAGTCTGCTATGTCGCCTACAACCACCGCTTCGAGCCGCATTTCGTGCGGATGAAGGAGACGATCGGGTCGGGTGTGCTCGGGCGGATTTATTCGTGCCGCATGTTCTACGGGAATGGCACGGCGCGCGACGTGCGCAACTCCGCCTGGCGCGATCAAGGGGCCGGGGTGCTGCCCGATCTCGGTTCGCATCTTCTCGACACGCTGATGTTCTGGTTTGGCGCGCTCGACCGCGAGTTTCGGGTCTGGTCGGCCGATCGGTTCGAGAACCGTGCGTTCGACCACATCGTTTTTGGCTCGCGCGGCACGCCATTCCTTGAAGTCGAGATTTCACTGCTGAGCTGGCGCAACCACTTCACCTGTGATGTCTTTGCCGAAAATGGCAGCGCCCATATCGAGTCGCTGTGTAAATGGGGCCCGTCGACTTTCACACGGCGCACAAGGGTGCTGCCAAGCGGCCGCCCGCCGGAGGAGTCGGTGACGCTGGTGCAGGCGGACCCGACCTGGGCGATCGAATACGAGCATTTCAAGCGGCTTTGCGAGCGCGGCTCGAAGGCGCATGAGAGCCTCGAAACCGATCTAAAACTCAATATGATGCTGAACGATTTGTCGCGCCAAGCCCTGGGGCTCGGGAAACAGTAGCTCAGGCGGCCAAGTCGTCGTCGATCGACGCCACCATTTTTGCGAATTCCCGCTCGATGACCTCGAGCGTGTCGTCCTCCCAGATCCAGCGCTGCCGTGGTGTCGCGAATGGCAACGATTTGCCGAGTTCAAACCCCAGGAATTCCATGTAGTCGGCCCTGGTCTGCTGCGCGGCGTCGCTCAGCATCTTGAAGGTCAGGTAGCGCGTTCGGCGGTTGAGCCAGCACAACCCCATTGGCCCGTTATTGACGCCAAGGTTCAAGAAGGCATGCTCGTAAAGCGCCATGCGCAGGCCGACCGCTACCGCTGCCTCGGGAAAGATGGGCAGCCCCGTGAACTCATCGGGAATCCCCGCGAATACCTGTGCTGTGTCAGGAACGATGACTGGCGAAAAGCGAGCGTCCAATCCACGTGCGAAGGCTGCCCAGGCCTGGATATTGCTGTTACGTTCAGGCGTATAACCATACCCCCGCAGAGTGATGGCCACTACCTGACCTGTGCAGCGATGAGCTGTCAGCCAAGTGCGGACTGCCTGTAAATTCGATGCTGTCGCACGCAGCAGCCCGATCTCGGCTTGCTGTTCGCGCGCCGCTTCCAGCGAGTCCTTCGGTCCAGGATAGCTTGGTAAGGTCGGCTCGTAGCGCGCGGGAAAAACCGCTTCGTCCGCCATCGCAACGAGGCTGGCCGCTTCCTCACGACCGGAAGCAAGCGTCGTGCCCGAGACGCTGGGGAGCAAGCTGCAAGCGGGGAGGAGCATCGAGTCAATTCGAGCGCGGCGCGCCTCGGCATTGATGGTCTGCTCCAAATCGGCGCGTTCGCGGCGGAGCCCGCCATGTGGACCCGGTACGATGACGACATGAATTGAAGCAAAGCCGCTGCGGAGACGCGCTACCTCTGCAGCAACGAGAAACCACAGGAAGTCGTAGCTGACCGGCGCGACGCCGAGATCATAGAAGGCGTAGAGGGTGTCTGGAGGGCCCGTACCGACACCGCGCCGCCGGCCGTGGGCGGCGGCCAACACGCGCGCCGCGCGGAAGAGCTGTTGACCCAGTGCGGTGCGCGGCATCCGGATTTCGTCTTGAACCCGCCGTGTCAGCCACGACAGGCCTTCCGTGCGCAGCTTATAAACCAGCAGTGGCAACCCTTGCAGCGGTACTCTCTCGGACACAGGTTTTCCTCGGCCCGACGCAACAGGTCGCGCTTGACCGCCAGCGCTATTCCGCAGCCTCGGCTCGCAGTTCCGCCGGTGGCGGCTTATGGCCGCCAAGAAGATTACCGCGCCATGCGCCGAGCCGATTGATCGTGTTGTAGTAGGTGTATTCGGGCGAACGGCGGATCAGCAGACCGTCGCGGATTTCTTCTTCGTACTCGTACTGCGCCCAGCCATTGCAGGGCAGGCAGAACGGTACTTTGTCCCATTGTTTTGTCTCATGGTAGTAGCGCGCCTTGGTGAATTCCTCACCATGCCAGACTGCGCGGACGCCGTCCTTGAAGGCATTGCCCATGTCGGTGTCACGAAGCCCGTCGAGGCAACACAGCCGCACCGAACCGTCGTGATGGACGGGCAGTGTCTTGTAGATGACCGGGCAGGGGACTCGTTCCGGGGGCGTAGCCATTTCGGGGAAGGTGCCGTTTTCGAAGACGATACCCATCCGCACCACGTCGACGACCCCGACCCAGCGTGAAATGAATTCTTCTTCTTCGTGGCGATTGTCATCCTGCCGTGTGAACGAGACACCGATCCGCGGGTATTCGCGATCGCCGCGCACCTTCAGCATGCGGAAAACCGCGGCTTCGATCTTTTCGAGCTTATCGACGCTGCGAACCTTTTTGAGTGTCTCCTTCGTCGTCGCGTCGATGCTGAACATCAGCGAATCGACCGCGATCTCGCAAAAGAACTCGGCGATGCTCTCGGTCAATGTCAAACCGTTGGTGTTGAGCGCCAGCGCCATGCCCCGGCTTTTAACCGCGCTCAACACCTCGCGCATCTTGGGAATCAACAGCGGCTCGCCGTAAATGCTTGGCGCGACCATCGGCTTCTTTTCGATGAACTCGTCTAGCAGCTTGCGCGCCTTTTCGAGGTTCATCGAGCCCTTGAGTGGATCGATGACCGCGTCATCATCCTGGCCCCAAACCGGGCACATCGGGCAGCGCAGGTTGCAGCGCGTCGCGAAATCGATCAGCAGCCGGTCCGGCAGGTCAGGCACCGGGAGGGGCTTCCAGTCATAACTGGGATCGACCCAGTCGGCCTTCGTCCAATCCTGCATGCCGAGTTCTCCTAAGGTTTCGGCAGTTTATAGGGAGGCGGGTCGCGCCATCACAAGCGTTTTATCCGCGCCCCTTAACCGGCTGGATTGAGCCGGGCGCGCTGATCATAAAGGAAAAGCGCGAATGCGTCGTAGGGCGCGATGTTGGGTTCGAGAAGGATGTCGCGTCCGGAAAAAACCTTTTTGCCGGCGCCTTCGTGGAGGACGAGACGCGACTCGACCTCACGACTGATCGAGACGATGTAATAGCTGCGGTAGAAGCCCGTTAGCCCGGCCCCGGCGGCGTCGAAATCGAAGCGCCCGAAGAATTCGGCAGCGACAAACTCGAGCTCCAGCTCCTCGCGCAGCTCACGGTGCAGCGCCGCCATCGGCTCCTCGCCCGGCTCGACCGCGCCGCCAAAGAGGTTCCACCGACCAGGATACCAGATGTCCGGTCGCGAATCGCGCAGCTGCATCAGATACCCGTCCTCATCGACTCGGATGATCGCGGCCACCGCATCGCCGGTGAACAGCGGCGTCTCGCTCAGCAGCTTGGGGTCGAGAACGCCGGTCATGGCGGAACAGGTACGCCGGGCGGGGCGATAATCGCGCCGGGATCGCGACGGAGCGCGCCTTCGACCTCATCGAGAAGGTCCGCCTGAGCGAAGGCTTGCCATTGGCTGCCGTAGAAATCACCGCGGCGCAGGTCGCCGCGAGCTTCGAGCCGTGGCGAGAATTGTGGAAAGTCTCGGCGCAGCTTCAAATGCCGGCGTAGCCGCATCTCATATACCGATCCATCCCGCGCGCGCAGCTGAAACGGTACCGCGGCCTTGGGTGGCTCGACATAGGTGTCGATCGCAATGACTTCCTCGGCGTGGTGCATCGCGGTGCAACGCTCCAGCCCGACCCCCAGCAGCATTACGTGGGCGTCCATTACGCGCGCAATGCCGTAGGGACTGTTCATCGCACATGGTGTGTCGCCGAGGTGGTGCGTTGCCGTGAGTTCAGCCGCAAAATGACCGCGCGCGGCGACCGAATGGGTCGGGTGCAGACTGCGATGCGTCGCGTAATGAAGTCGGAACAGCTCTGGAATAATTCCGACATGCGAAGCAGTTGCCATCTCGTCGAAGACCGGCTGCTCGGGCGTCACGGCCCGCCAGGTCATCGTCGGCATCACCAACGTGCCGCGATCCATATAGGCGATGAGGCCTTCGATAAATTCCTCGGCGCGAAAGCCCTGTGCCGCCAGCGCGCGAAATGCGCTGTGCATGAATAAAACACCATCAGGCGGAACCTCGGCCGCATCGAGAAGCCGCACGGCGGCGGCATGCGCCTCACTCATCCGCGATCCCGGCGCTCGCGGATATCCTCGATGAGGTCAAGACAGCGCTCGACATCGCGGAACGGCAACCCGCTGAGCTCCGACAGTTCGAGGTCCCACCATTTGACGCGCAACAGCCGGCTGATGATCGCATCGGAAAAGCGCATGCGGACAATGCGTGCTGGCGCTCCGGCAGCGATCGCATAGGAGGGCACATCCTTGGTTACCACCGAGCCGGCGCCGATGATGGCGCCGTCGCCGACCGATACGCCGGCCATGACATTCACATTGTGGCCGGTCCACACATCGTTGCCGATCGTGACGTGCTTGAACATATCGGCCGTTCGGTCGAGGCGCTCGAACTCGCAGTATTCCGCGACCCAATCGAATGAGTTCGGATGATACTGGAACTCATTGATACTCAGCCAATCGACCGGATGGTTGAACGGGTTGATCGCGGTGCGTGCTCCGATCGCGCAATAAGCCCCGACGGTCGCGCGCGCGACGTAGCAATTCTCGTTCATCCCAGAATACTTGCCGAACACGACGTCGGGGCCGATCTGCGACAAGCGATTCAGATAGGCGGGCCCCAGTAACCGAGACTTGATGATCCGCGCGCCCGGATTGAGGCGAATGACGTCATGATACGTCGCCGGCTCTGTTGTTGTATTTTCGAGCCTATCCTCGATCACAATCTCTTTGAAGATCATCTGAAACCCGGGGAGACGCCTCAAGCTGTTATAACTGATCGACGAACCTGGTGGAACCTGAGTGCGGCCGGATGGGGCGGCCTCGAACACGCCCTAGAGTTTTATGATCGCCACCACCCACCAGCGGCGCAAAAGTGCCCGTGAGCCAGGTGGTGAAAACGCTCAGAGGAAGGAATCATACCGGTAGAGGCTAAACTCTCGGATCAAACGCTGATCTCGATGGTGATGCTAGTGCAAGGGCCATTTGAGGATGGTGACTCGCCGTGCTCCTTCGCCAGGCTGGCAAAAAATGCGCTGGGACTCGCCAAAATCAACTTCGCTGCACCGCGGACGACGTTCATGTAGCCGACGCCTACTGGTGACACGCTCGGGTTGCTAAACCATCGCGACGCGTGCGCGGATTTCTCCGAGCCAGCGTAGTATATTTTCGTCATCGGCAAGTCTACGATGGTTTCCAGTAACTTGCTGATTTGTAGGTCAATCGGAGCGAGCGAAAAATTCGGGCAAAACCCAATTATCTTTCCGCCTTCGCGAACCAGCGGAAGTACGGTACGCGCGAGCTTTCCGAACTGCTCGAGCTGAGCGGTCGCGAGGTCGGAAATACAAAGGTCGAATCTAACCTCCGGTGGTAGGCTGATCGCCAAATTGCCCTCAACAGCTTCATTGAAATCGACCTCGGCATGCATCCCTGGAAGTGAATCAGCGAACGTGTTCGGAACTTCGCTCCCGCCAGTAATAACCAGCACGTCGGCGGCTCCGGCTGCCCGGGCGTGCCCCACAATCCGCATGACATGACGCAGGGGCGCCCAGAAGGGGCTGATACGGCGCACATGGGGAAGCTTTCCAAAAAATGCCACTTGTGCTCGCCACGCCAGCCGGGCCGCATGTCCGGGGGGCCCTTCCTCGGCATCTTTTCGGGGACCTTCGCGCAGGGCGACATGAGGGACGACTGCAGAAGAAGTGCTCATACGTTCGAGCGTTTCCTCGTATTCGAGCCGCAGCGGTGCCTGCGCTAGTTCGAACTCCTCCGCCAGCTTGGCCAACTGGTCTTCGTGATACGATTCGACATACTTCAGGCTTTCGGCCAAAGACCGATGCTTTTCGTCTGCCGCTTCACGTAGTTCAAGCAACTTTTGCGCGTTTTCCTCAATCTGCGTTACTCGGTTGTGATGGCATCCGGTGGAATTCTCGATCGATTTGCGCAGCGGATCAAAGGCCGTCTCCGCGGCTCCGGTCGCTCGCGCGGTCTCAACGTCATGGTTATTCATGGTGAGAAGCGCCGGCAGCCTTGCGCTTAGCTCCTCGCGTCGGAGTGCGAAGTTTTTCTCCGAGCGGGCAAGGGCCGACCGGAACGCGTCACGGTGACAGTCTCTTTGATATTCTATTCCTCGCCTTCGCCGCTCATATGTCTTCTCGATCCCGTCGAGCCGCCACCAGAGGAGGTCTATGGCCGAGGAATGTTGGTGCGGCTTGGCGGTTTCCGTCGCCGGACCAAGCCGCCGCGACATAAAGGCATGACGAGATCGAGTAAATCGCGGCCAATGGTAGGTCCATTGCGGATGCTTGATATGCGAGGCGAGGTTGGCGGGAACATTGGCCAAGACGCGCTCGATGAAGGCACTAAGCTCGCGTCGCGACCCCTCAATACCGGGCGGCAGGTCTTCCGCGTGGAGCACGAGAGGATATTGCAGCATGTCGCGCTGGTAGGGTGTAACAAAACCCGTCCAATCACGTGCAATTCGCACCGGATCCGCTAATCCTGGCTGAAGATGTTCTTTGGCCACGCTCGCGCCGCGCAACTCAAGCATTAGGAATTCATCTGAATCGCCAATCACGCAGGGTTCCGCGATTGGGCAATACTCACGCATTAGGCCGTGGTCCCAATAAGCGTTGGGTTCCGCGACATGCCGCTCTGGCCGCATGCCGACGATCGCAACCGGCATTTGGTGGCCAAGCAGAGTATGAGAATCGTGCAGCCAATAGAATTGGTCCATCCAACGAATGCCGAAGCTGGACTGATTGACGGTCTTGGCGCGGATCGTATTATGGCGATTGCGGAGTATCAGCTCTGCCATGACGCGAGGCGCGATCGTCAAGGATCGGCGCTGTTGATCGACGGCTCCCTTCAGCTCCGGCAGCACCTCCTCGGCATTCACGCAATAGCTGGGCGCAGCGACGAGACGCTCCCCCGCTTGCAGGTAGCTCAACAAGTTTTTCAGGCTGCCATCGGCGAGGATGAAATCGGCGTTCAAGAAAATCAGCCAGGCGTCGGTCATCGCCGGGCCTAAATCGCTAAAGCCGCGATGCAATGCATGTGTTAGCGCGATTCCGTATTGATCGGGCGACGACACCAAATCGTCGAGCGCGACAAGGCGGACAGGACAAGATTCTCCGATATGTCGCACCGCGGGGTGGCGCCGAATTTTTGGGAAGGCCTCTTCTTGGCTTAGGATGATGAGCTCGCAGGTCACGGACGCCGCGACATGTGGCAGATTGCCTGGCGCCAGGAGCGCCGGCAATGTCATCGTCAACAGAATTTCTATATATTTTTCGCCCCAAGCGTATGTAATGATCCGGGTAGGCAGCACGGGGAGCGGCACTGAGCTCGAGTTTTGGTCGGAGGCAGCGAAGTTGCTTTCTGGCCTCTCTGTCGGCGGCATTGCGCGCGCACTCCTGATATAGGCGGGCCTCCCCAAGCCAGACCGCAAAGGGCGGTGCCCGGTTTTGTCGGCCCCGGTCTATTCTACCGGAATAACTTTTGCCAGGGTTGTGTCCGGAACTTGCAGGTCGCTTCGCCCAGCGATCGCGGCAACGGTGACTCGATGCATGATGCGGCCCGGATTATGGATAGCCCGCTAGGCGCAAGGGACGAAAGGTAGGGGGATTATGGGACTCGGGCCACCCGTCGTCGAACTTTATCGGCAGTTGAGGCTTGCGGGGGCGTTCGAAGGCATTTCAGAGGTCATGGAACTCGGTTCGTCCGTGGAACGCCTCTACAGCCTCTACAAGAGCGTTGAATATATAGTCAAAGCCGGGATTCCGGGCGACCCGGCGGAATGCGGGGTATGGCGCGGGGGCAGCTGCATGCTGATGGCTAGCCGGCTCCTCGAATTTGGTGTGAGTGATCGCCGAATAGTCATGTACGATACCTTCGAAGGACACCCCGAGCCCGATCCCGTCCGGGATAAAGACCTCTGGGGCAACAATGCGCACGACGAATGGCGCCAGCAAACCAACGGTGGACTTCAGAAGGGTTGGGGCCTTGCCTCCCTCGAAGACGTGCGCCAGAACCTCGAAGCGACGGGCTATCCGCCTGCTCTCCTCAAATATGTCAAGGGAATGGTCGAACAAACCGCCTCGATCGAAATACCAGAAAGCTTGAGTCTGTTGCGGCTCGATACCGACTGGTACGAGTCTACACTCGTCGCCCTTCAAAATTTTTATCCACGTCTCTCACCCGGAGGCGTATTGATTATCGATGATTTTGGCCATTACGAAGGGCAGCGCCAAGCAGTAGATGAGTATTTTTCGAGTATCGGAAAGCATCTTCTGCTGCATCGTGTAGATTATAGTTGTCGCATAGCAACAAAATACTGAGCGACGAAGGCTCACACCAGCCAGCTCGTTCGTGCGACAGGGTGGCGCTACGTTTTCAGGAAACCAACTGCAACATAAAGCACCAAGATGCCGGCACAGATGCAGACGTAGATGACCGCGAGGGCCTCAGGGCTGCTGTGCCACAAGCAAGCCAGGAGCGCCACCAGCGCAACGCCAACGAATTGCAGCAATGGCCGCCAGTTAAGC
>DATJSH010000167.1:0-35416 GCA_035504235.1 Allostellaceae bacterium
CCCGCTCTTCAGCCGGAAGATATCGGGATGGCGGCTGTCCATGACGTAGGAGAGGAACAGCGCCGTCGCCGGGGGCTGCTTTTCCTTTTCATTCCCGGCGCGTTGCAGGAGGCGCAGCACGGTCGTGTGCTTGTCCGTATCCTGGCCGGTGAAGACGACGATCGACCCGTCACTGCCGCGGGCATTGGTGGCGACGGTGCTTGGATCATAGCCCGAGGCGAGAAACAGGTCGCGCAGCTGGTGGGCGGCGGCCACGACCATCTCGGGCTTCGCCTGCGGATCGACCGCCGTGCCCCAGACGATGTTGACCTCGATGAGCCGCTTGGTCTGGTAGCCCAGAATGTAGGAAATGCGCGCGGTCCCGGCGCCCTCGATAAGATCCGGCACGGAGATGGGCAGCACCGTGGTCTTTTCGGTCGGGTTGACTTCGGCCTTCAGCTTGTCGATGGGGATCTTGAACTGGGCGAAGATCGCCGATTTCACCTCGGCCTCGGTCATGCCCCATCTCGCATTGCGGAAGCCGTCGACATGAGCGGTCGTCGACGGCGCCTCGCTCGGTTGCGGATTGGTCGCGGGCGCCTGGGCGACCGCCGCTGTCGCGAAGAAAACGCCGAGGCAAATCGCCGCGTAAAACCTGATCATGGCCTCCCATCCGTTCGAATTATTTTTGCCGAGCGACGTTCGTCAGCCCCGGTGCGCGGCATGTTTAACGAAAACCACATCGGGCAACAACCGGCCGGGCTCAAGCGGCCGGCGCGGATCGGCACGACAAGCCATTCGATTTGCCGGCGCTTGGCCGGAGTCGCGATGCACAGAAATCACTTCGGCTCGGCCTCGGGTCTTCCGATTCTCCGGCACGCGGCCCTCGCGGTCGCGCGAGAAGGCCAATCCATCGGTCCCTAGCTGTTCCGGAAGTGCACTTCACCATGAGTTCCCGTTACGCTATCGTGCCCTGCGTTGGTGGAGTTTGTCGGTTCGGCAAATATCGATTAAGGAAATTTTGCTAGGGTCGCGGTGCGGAAGCCCGGACGTTCCGGTTTTCCGGTGGGGTAGATATCGATGATCGAGACGAGGAGTGCAGCTGGGCAGAAAGACCGCCAGGCGCCGGGCTGTTCGGCCCGTTATTCCCGACCCCGCGCGCGGGGTCGGTGAGGCCATGGATCAAGTTCAATGGGCCGCTCCCAAAACATCCGGCAGCGGCGCGTCGGATGTCCGGCTGATCGCGTTCTACCTGCCGCAATTCCACCCCATCCCGGAGAACGACCGGTGGTGGGGGCCGGGCTTCACCGATTGGCAAAACGTCGCAAAGGCGGCGCCGCTTTTCGAAGGGCACTATCAGCCGCGCCTGCCGGGCGCTCTCGGCTTCTATGATTTGCGCCTTGACGAAATTCGCCACCGACAGGTCGAGCTGGCCCGCTCGCACGGCATTCACGGCTTTTGCTGCTACTACTACTGGTTCAACGGCCGGCGCATTCTCGAGCAGCCCCTCAACCGCTATGTCGCCGACCCCAAGATCGACTTCCCGTTCTGCATCTGCTGGGCCAACGAGAATTGGAGCCGGCGCTGGGATGGCGGCAATCGCGAGGTGCTGCTCGTTCAGGAGCACGACACCGCCTCCGACATGAAATTCATCCGCGAGGTCATCCCGCTCTTCAAGGACCCGCGCTACATCCGCGTCAACGGCCTGCCGCTATTGGTGCTGTACCGCGCCGACCTCTTGAAAGTGCCGACGGCGACCGCCGCGGGCTGGCGCGAGGAATGCGAGAAGGCCGGACTGCCGGGCATTCATCTTTGCGCGGCGCAAACCTTCGACATCACCGATCCCAGGCCCTACGGCTTCGATTCGGCCTGTGAATTCCCGCCGCACAAGCACGCCGTCGGTCACATAGCCCAGGATCAGCGCGGCCTGCCGGCGGACTTCCAGGGCTGGGTTTGCGATTACGAGCTGGTGGCGCGCCATTCGCTGACCGCGCCCGTGCCCGATTACACGCTCTACCGCGGGCTGTTTCCGAGCTGGGACAACAGCGCGCGCAAGCGCAACCAAGCGCTTATCTTTCACCATTCGGACCCGGCACGCTACGAGTACTGGCTGCGCGGCCTCGTGTCGTACACCCGACAGAACCTCGTTGGCGACCAGCGGATCATTTTTGTCAATGCCTGGAACGAATGGGCGGAAGGTGCGCATCTCGAGCCGGATTTGAAACACGGCTCCGCCTATCTCGACGCGACGCTGCGTGCGATGAGCGGCCAGACCGATCCGAGGCAGCTCTTCGACTTGCTCGCCGAGCAGGTCAAGATGATCGCCCATCCCGATCTGCGCGAGCGGATCGAGGGCTACGCGGACGAAATCCAAGCGCAGCTGACGAACCTCGGCCGCACCGTCGAGTATTTCACTCGCGAGCGGCAGATGGTCGAGCGCCTACGCCAGGAGCGCGAGGCGGCTGTGTTTTTCCGCAACAGCATCGACGAACTTTTCGGCGACGAGCCGGCAACGGATATCGACTGCTGGTTCGAGCGAGTCAACGGCCGCGCAATCCGCAACGATCTGACGATGGATGTTCGCACCACGGTGCATCTCGAAGGCTGGATGCTCAGCCCCGGCATCTTCCCCGACGCCGAGACGACCGCTCGCTACGTGATGCTGCGCAATATCGAGAACGATGACACCTATGCCGCGCAGATCTACCAGCATTGGCCGCGCCAGGACGTCGCGCAGGGGCGGCAGCACATCGACAGCACGTATACGATGAACAGCGGGTTCGGCGCGCTTTTCTCGACGTCAAAAATGTCGCCCGGCGTCTATCGCATCGGCTGCGGCATGAAGAACGGCACCAAGGCCACTTATGCCTGGTCGGATTACCGGGTGAAGCTCATCAGCCCGGAGCGGCGGCGAAGCGGCGCGGTGCGCGAGCCCGGCCGCCGGCGACGCTCGACCGAACGCCAGGACGCTTGACGGTTGATCCATGGGATTAGACGCAACCCCACAAACGGGACCGCGCCGGCGCCCACGCCGCGCTTCCCGGGCGTCGACCGAGATGGTCGCAGCCCTGCCCTCGCCGGACGCGACGCCTCCCGCGCCGCCCGTCATGCCACCGCCGCGCTTCACCACGATCGGTGCGATTGATGGACTGATCGGCGCCTCGGTGTTCGGTTGGGCCTACGACCGCGATTTTGGCCGCCGCCGCGTCAAAATCGCTGTGCATGTCAGTGGCAAGCGGGTGGCCGAAACGATCGCCAATGGCCTGCGTCGCGAGCTTGCCGGCATTGGCAACCATGACGGGTTCAGCGGCTTCGCTTGCGCGATCCCATCCGAGAAATTCGTACCAGGCGCGACAATCAGTGTCTTTGCCGACGGCACCGAGCTCGGCGCCGCGCCGCTTGTTCTTGGCCCGCAGGAGATCGACGGTGTGCTCGAGCCGTTCGCCGGGGCGACCGCGAGCGGCTGGGTACGCGAACGGGTGGTGGCACCGACCCGCGCCGTTCTCGACATGTATGTCGATGGCCGTCCGGTGCGAACGGTCACCGCCGACCGGCTGCGGCCCGAGCTCAAAAGGCACGGCGTCGCCGATGGCTGCTTCGGCTTTGCCGAAGCGCTGCCCGAAAGCTGTCTTGACGGCAACGAACACCGCATCGAGTTCCGGCATCGCGCATCGGGGACGGTCATCGCGCCGGGCACACGGCGCTTTACCGCGAGCTTTGTCGGTGTTCTCGAGCGGCTCAACGAGCACGGCGGCGCCGGCTGGCTATTCTGCCGCGAGGCGCCAACCCGCCCGATCAGCCTCGACATCGCCGTCAATGGCGAAACCATCCCCGTCGTTGCCGACCGCTCGCGGGGCGATGTCCGCGCCGTGCACGGAGTCGAGTCATGCGGGTTTGAATTCCATATCCCGGAAACCGTGTCGCGTCACCGCGAGCTCGTGGTGGAGGTGCGGGTCGCCGGCACTTGCAACGCCGCGCTTCCGGGGCCGTTTTCGTTCACCCCGATGTCCAGGGTCATCGAGGCGCTTGAAGGCGTCGCGGTCGGCGCTCCCGAGCATTCGCAGATCCGCGAGACGATCGTCCCCGCTCTTCTGGCGGCGCTGCGTGCGCACGGCCGCCCGTCGGGACCGCTCGACCTGTCGCTGCGCCTCGATCTGGCGCAATTCCACAAGCCGGTGGCGCCAGTCGTCGACACGGTCGACATCGTCGTTCCTGTCTATGCCGGGCACGACGAGACGGTGGCCTGCATCGATTCGGTGATCCGCGCGACCAACAAGACGCGGTGCGAGATCGTCGTCGTCGACGATTGCGGCCCGGAGCCGAAGCTGCGCGAGGCGCTGCGCGCTTACGAGCGCGCCGGAGCGATCACTCTTGTCGTCAACCCGCAGAACCTCGGCTTTCCCGGCGCCGTCAATAACGGGATGTCGCTGCATCCCGACCGCGACGTGATCCTGTTGAATTCCGACACTCTCGTGCCGGACGGTTGGATCGATCGGCTACGAGAAGCGGTCTATCGCAGCGGCAATATCGGTACGGCGACCCCGCTGTCGAACCGTGCGACGATCTGTTCCTACCCCGAGAGCAACAAGGACAACGACCTGCCGAGCGACATCGCCTGGGAGCAGCTCGACGCGCTGTGCGCCGAGGTCAATGCCGGGCGCTCGGTCGAAATCCCCACGGCCGTCGGGTTTTGCGCCTATCTGCGCCGCGCGATGCTGCGCGAGACGGGGCTCCTCAACACCGAGCGCTGGAGGAAAGGTTACGGCGAGGAAAACGAGCTGTGCATTCTCGCCGCCGCGCGTGGCTGGAGGCACGTGCTCGCGCCGAACCTTTTCGTCGTGCATCACGGCGCGGTGTCGTTCGGCGTCGACGGCCGCAAGGCGCTGCTCGAAAGCAATCTGCCGACGCTCCACCGCCTCTACCCCGATTACATCCCGCGAGTGATGGATTTCCTGCGCGCCGACCCGGTCGCCGCCGTGCGCCGGGCTGTCGATTGGGCGCGCCTCAAGCAGCTCAGTGGCCGTTTTCTGCTCCACGTCTCGCATCGCAACGGCGGCGGCACCAACCTCTACATCGAGGATATGGCGCGGCGGCTGGCGGCAAGCGGCCACCATGCGCTGATCCTCGAAGCCAACGCCGACGACCGCAGCGTTGCCAGCGTGCGCAACCTGGCGCTCGGCACCAGGAGCGTCTATGCGCTGCCCGCCGAACGCGAAACGCTCGTCGCCGATCTGCGCGCCGCTGGGGTCTGGCACATCCATTTCCATCAGATCATGGGCTCGACTCAATGGGCGAGCCTGCCGGCGCAGCTCGGCTGCGCCTACGATGTCACCGTGCACGACTATTCGTCGTTCTGCCCGCGCATCGATCTGATCGACGAGGACGGGCACTATTGCGGCGAACCGGCGCTCGACGTGTGCGAGGGTTGCGTTGCGCTCAGCCGGCCGCACCCCGACCTGCGCGACGCCTTTCGCGATCGCGGCGGCACCATGAGCGCCTGGATCGAGCTGCACCGCCGGCTGCTGAGGGGCGCCCGACGCGTCTTCACGCCGAGCCGCGACACGGCAGCGCGCATGGAGCGGCACATTGCCGGCATCGTCTACGAGCCCCGTCCCCATCCCGAGCCGAGGCGCCTCGTCGCGATCCGCCGGCCGGTATCGAGCGAGGCCGCGCGCGTTGCGGTGATCGGCGCGCTGGGAATCAACAAGGGGAGCGAACTGCTGGTTGCCTGCGCGCGAGACGCGCTCAAACGGGGGCTGCCGATTCAGTACCGGCTGTTCGGCTTCGCCGCCGACGAGGCGCCGCTGCGCCGGCTGTCCAATGTCCATGTGACCGGCGGATACAAGCGCGACGACCTGCCGCGGCTACTCGCGGAAAACCCCTGCGATGTCGCGCTGTTTCTCGGCCTCTGGCCGGAAACTTATTGTTATGCATTGAGCGATGCTTACGGGATGGGGCTTTACCCGATCGCGCTCGACTTTGGCGCGTTCAGCGAGCGAATCGCCGCGAGCAAGGTTGGAACCTTGCTGCCGCATCCCGGCACGCCGGCGGACATCAACGCGTCGATCCTCGCGGAGGTCGCCCGCGCGGAGGACTGGCCGGCCATGGTCGAGATCGGCGAGGACAGCGAGAATGTGCTCGTGGATTATTATCGGCTGACGCCTCCGGACACCCTAGCGAAGCGTTCGCCTCCCCGTCGTAATAGGTCGTAACAGCTTGTGATCAGACGCATCACCGCCGGCTTGCATCCTGGTATATAAAAAGCTTGCGAAATGTGCGTAGAGTTTGTCAGACATTGAAGCGGCGCGCGGCCGGATCGAACGCTTGACGCGCCGCCGAGCCCTGCATTGAGGAGCGTTGATGGCGACGATTCCCGGTTCACTTTTTATTGCGACCGCCGGAGCGTTAAGCGTCAACGTCGTCGAGACGGCGACGGGTACCGGTATTGGCAGCGATACCGTCTCGGGTGATTTCAATCTCGAAGTTTTTACCGGCTCGGCGGGCAGCGCGCCGCTAGGTCCCGCGGCAGGCTATCAGGGCCTCGCGATCCTCACCGCCGGCGGCTCCGAGCTTGATCTGATCAGCGGCAGCTTTGCGGCGACCGATAACGGCACCGGCGGCGATAATCTGGTAGCCGACGGCACCAACGCGACGATTGAGGGCGGTGCCAATTCCGTCAACCTAGTCCTCAACGGCTCGGGGAACACCGCAATTGGCGGCGGCGGCTCGGCCACCATCGAGGTGAACGGCGCCAGCAATACGGTGAATGGCGGCAATGGCCCCGACACGATCACCGCTACCGGCAACGACGACGTGATCAACGGCGGCGGCGGAGCGGACATCCTCAACGCCACGGGCACCGGCGACACGATTACCGCCGGCAGCGGCGGCGGCACGTTTAACGTGGTCGGCAACGACGCGAGCGTGACCGGCGGCTCGTCCGCGGACACGATCGGTCTCTTCGGCAGTGACGGGGTGGTCAATGGCGGCGCCGGTGGCGGCGCGATAACCGCTACCGGATCGGGTGACACGGTGAATGGCGGCGCCGGCAACCTGAACGTCACCCTGGGCGGGTCGGGAGACACGGTGAACGCGGGCTCCGGCAACCTGACCGTCGATATGGGCGGCGGGGCGAACTTGCAGTTCGGCGACGACAGCTCGGCCATGTACAACGATACGATCACCGGCTTCAGTCAGCCGTCGGGCGATCGCATTCACCTGACGGGCTCCGACACGGTCGCGACTACAGCCCTGGTCAACAGCGGTCAGGACACGCTGATCACGCTGAGCGACAACTCGACGATCCTGTTGAAGGGCGTGACGACCACAATCGACAACAGCTTCTTCAGCTAAGCCCGCGGCCACCCAAGAACATTGAAAGCGCGGACGGCGATCAAAAGCCGCCCGTGCTCCTATTGCGCGCGCCGATGCATTGCCGGTTCTCCGCCGCGAAGGCGCGCGGCCGCATTGATGCCCAGTTCCACGGCCCAATTGCCGACTCGCTTGAGCGGGGCCGGGGACATTTATTCCGCCGCCTGGCTTTCCTCGGCGGGCAGCATGCCGAGCGCACGCTTGTAGACATCGATCAACGCGTCCTGCTCGTCGAGGTCGTCCTTGTCCATGCGGCGCAGGCGGATCACCTGGCGCATGATCTTGACGTCGAACCCATTGCCCTTGGCTTCGGCATAGACTTCCTTGATGTCGTTCGACAGCGCCCGGCGCTCTTCCTCGAGCCGCTCGATGCGCTCGATAAAGCTTTTCAACCGGTCGCCGGCAATCCCCCCAACCTCAGGCATACCCCCTCCACAAAAATCCTGTTACAGGGCCTTGCCGAGCTGACCCGGCCAGCCACGTCGAACGTCCGAAAATGGAGACGTGGCCCCGGATCAAGTCCGGGCGGCTCAATCGAAGCTAATGCTTGTGCTGCTGCGCCGCGAATGCAGCCTTCTGCTCGGACGACGCCTCTTTCTGGTATTTCTTGCGCCATTCGTCGTAGGGCATGCCGTAAACGATTTCGCGTGCCTCGGGATCGCTCATACCGACGCCGTTTTTCTCGGCCGCCTCACGGTACCATCTGGACAGACAGTTGCGGCAGAACCCCGCAAGGTTCATCAAATCGATGTTCTGCACATCGGTGCGCTCGCGCAGATGCGCGACGAGGGTACGAAACGCAGCGGCTTCAAGTTCGGTGCGGGTCTTATCGTCGATCCGGTCCATATGATTCCTCCAGTGCTGGGCCTTATGTAGGCAAGTCAGATGGGAAAGACCAGCGAGGTCGGCACCAGCGTCGAATCGGTGACGCAGATGCGCTCGGCGAAGCGCAGCGCGCCGCCGTCCTCCACCACCCGGTCATAAAGCCGGCCGCAGAGGAATACTTGCGAGGGCTCGTTGAGCATCGTCTGGAACACCGCGAAGCTCGCGGATAGCCGTATGCCGGCGGGCTCTATCGCGAGGCGCCGCACGATGCGCGGCGCGTAAAGCATGGTATTGCGGATCGCCGCGACGCGGTCGACCAGCATGCCGCGGCTTTCCGCCTGCATCAGCCCGATCGGGTGCCCCAGCTCGTAGCTCTCACGGGGGATGATCTGATAGCGGCAGGTTTCGGTGAAAAACTCCGGCCAGCGCTCGTACACGCCTTCGCCGAGCGCGTCGTCATAAGCCCCATAAAGATCGGCCAGGCGTGCGCGCAATTCCAGCGCCGCGTCTACCCCGGGCACAGCGGCGATCAAAGCCCCATCACCGAGCGGTAATGCTGATAGAAGCCCCGGATCGCCGTCTCGGTCACCGTATGCGGTACGTTCGCGACATCGCGTCCGCCCATCTCGACGAGGCATTCGTCGTCTTCGGCGGCGGCGATGCCGGCCTGAGAGAGGATCATGGCCTCGCCGTCATCGGCCGAGACGAAACCGGCCGGGCCGAATAGGTTCGATTGGCGCAACCGGCGCTCGGTCATCTCCGGCGGGTCGTCGGCATAGCCGAAATGGGTCCACACCAGGTCGAAGTTCTGTGCGTCGAGCGGCACGATCTGCCGCATCGCGAGCCCGTTTGATTGCTGCTGCACGATGAGGTTCGGCCACAGGGTCTGCATGACGACCGTGGCATCGCCGGGATATTCGCGCACGGGGTCGATGAGACGCGGATCGGCGAGCTTGAGGTTCTGGTGGAACGCGCGCATCTGCGCCGTCGCCTCGTTCGCCTTCTGCTCGGCGCGCCGGTTCACAAGCACGCCGTGACGGCCGGTGTCATCCATCTCGACCGCCGACTGCTGGTCCATCCGGAAGAGGCCGAACGTCACCAGGAACACATGCAGCAGGCTCGCGTGGTACGGATCCTTGATGTTCTCAAACATCAGCTTCCAGTTGCTCGGCAGGCGCTGACGTTGATAGCCAAGCACCTTGAGCTCGCGGCCATTGAAGACACGGTCGAAATAGCCGAGCATCAAGGGCCCAAGATAGTCCTCGAACGTCTCGTTCGGCTGGCTGAAGCTGGCGAAGACGACACCGTTGCGCGAGGCGACGGCAAGCTGTTTCAAACCGTGTTCCTCGGGCCGAAAATCGTCGGGCATACCGCCCTGGCCCTTGAGACCACGGCGGAACGGCACGCCGAGCAGCTTGCCTTCTAGGTCGTAGGTCCATTGGTGATAGGGGCAGATGAACTCCTTCACCGAGCCGCGATTGGCGCTGCAAAACTGCATGCTGCGATGCGCGCAGCTATTCACCAGCACCCGTACCTGACCGTCCGCGCCGCGCACCGCGACGACCTCGCGCATGCCGAGCCGGCTGCGGGTGAAATCGCCAGGGTTGGGTATTTCCGCATCGAGGCAGACATAAAGCCAGCTCGGCCCCTCGAAGATACGCTCCTGCTCCCGCGCGAAAACCGCGGGGTCGGTGTAGACCCAGTTCGGCACGCGCGAAGCACCCCGATCGGGCCAGCGCCGCCCATCTAACTCCCTTGGTGATCCTCCCGCTCCACCGTCGGCCGCCATGGCAACCCTCATCCGTTATCACTGGATAAGGTAATTTTCGTGACCAGAAGGAGCAATGGCCTTGGGCTAGATCGCGCCCTCAGCCTTCAACGCCATGAGCTCGCCGTCGTTGAGACCAAGCCAGCCGCCATAGACCTCGGCGTTGTGCTGACCCACCGTCGGGCTCGGGACCAGCGGCGCCTGAGGCAGGCCATGCAACCGCAGCGGGTTGGTCGGCACGACAATCGGCCCCAGTTCCGGGTGCTCGACGCGCGCCAGCATGCCGCGCTGGTGCATATGCGGATCGTTCATCACTTCGGGCGCGGTGCGCACCGGCGCGCAGGGAATGCGCAGCTTCTTGGCGCGCGCGAACACCTCCATCTTGCCGAGCGTGCTTGTCCACGCGCCGACCACGGCATCGATCTCGTCCATGTGCTGGATGCGGTCGGCATTGGTCGCAAATCGCTGGTCTTGCTGCAACTCCTCCAAGCCCATCGCCACGGTCAGGTTCTTCCAATGCGCTTCGGTGACGATATGGATCGCCACATGCCCATCGGCGGCGGGATAGACGTTATAGGGTGCGGTCGACAGGCCGGCCTGGCGGTTGCCGGTGCGCGGCGGCGGGTTGCCGGTGCGGTGGAAGTATTCGAAGCTGGCCGCGAGGCTCGAGTAGACCGTCTCCTGCATCGCCACCTCGACCAGCCGTCCCTCGCCCGATTTCTCGCGCTCGTAGAGCGCGGTCATGATCGCGCCGTAGAGGTGGATGCCGCCCATGAAATCGACAAGGGTCGGCCCCGCCTTCATTGGCGGCCCGTCGGGCGCGCCGGTGACGCTCATGATCCCCGAAGCGGCCTGGATGGTCAGGTCCATCGCCAGGTTGTCGCGGTCGGGACCGCTGATCCCGAACCCGGTGCCGGTGGCGTAGATGAGGCTCGGGTTGATCTCCTTGAGCACCGCATAGCCGACGCCGAGGTCGTCCATCGTGCCGGGGGAAAAATTTTCGAGCAACACATCAGCGCGACGCACCATTGCGAACAGCAGCTCGCGTCCTTTCGGGTGCTTGAGGTTGAGGGTTACAGCGCGCTTGTTCTGGTTGAGCATCGCGAAAGGCAGGGTCGCGCTTTTGCCGGGCGCGGCACGGCGGCGCAGCGGCTCTCCGGTCGGCGGCTCGATCTTGATCACGTCCGCGCCCGCCTTGGCGAGCAGCAAGGTCGCGTACGGCCCTTGAAAGATTTGCCCAAAATCGATGACCGTGACGCCGGCGAGCGGCAACGCGGCGGCAGCGTTCCGCTCGGCTTGCATCGTCTCCCCTATCTTCGCTATCGTGGCGCGTCTCCCGTTTTACGCACCTTAATTTAACCCTCAGCGGTGGCGTCCTGTCCCCGCAGTTTATCCAAATCTTTAGCGCCTTCGCGCTAGGGAATCCCCCATAAAACTTTCGATGGGACTTTTCCCCGTGGAAAGCCTTCGCGCGCGTTTATGTTTTATCGCCATCGCCGCCGTTCTCGCGAGCTGCGCCGCCGGCCCGATGGCGCTCGGCCCGGGGAAAACCGCCGGCGTGGTCCCCGTCAGCTTTGCTGCCAACAATTGGAGCGAGCTTTCCGGCTGGTCTGGAGACGATGTGGCGCAGGCGCTGCCGGCCTTTGTCAAATCGTGCAACCGGATCACCCAGAACCAGTCCGACAGCGCGCCGCTAGACCCCTCGACCCAGGGTGCGGATTTCGGCCGGGTGGGCGATTGGCGTCCGCTGTGCCGGCAAGCCGCGGCGCTGCCTGCGGGGGACGATACCGCGGCCCGCAAGTTCTTTGAGCACAACTTCTCGCCGATGCTGGTCGCCAGCCGTGGCGACAGCCACGGTCTCTTCACTGGTTATTGGGAGCTTGAAGTCGACGGCTCAAAGACAAGGGGCGGGCCGTACCAGTTCCCGGTCTACCGCGCGCCGTCTGACCTCGTTGCCGGCCGGCCTTATCTTGACCGCGCGGCAATCGAAGACGGCGCGCTGGCCGGCAAGGGCCTTGAGATCATGTGGCTCAAAAGCGCCGACGACGTCTTTGTGCTCCAGATGGAGGGTTCCGGCCGTATTCGCCTGCCCGATGGCAGCCTCGAACGGCTCGTCTACCAGGCAAACAACGGTCGGCCCCTTGTTGATATCTACCAGATAATGCTCAACCAAGGCCTCATCCCAAAGGCCCAATTTTCGGAGAGCGCGGTGCGCGCCTGGATGCGCGACAACCCCGCCGCGGCTGCGGAGCTGCGCCGCAAGGACCCGCTCTACGTCTTCTTTCAGCCGCGGAAGGGCGATGGTCCGGTGGGCTATCAGGGCGCGGTGCTGACTGCCGAGCGCAGCCTCGCGGTCGATCACCACTACATCCCGCTGGGCGTACCGCTGTGGCTCGACGCGCGCGATAAGTATCGGCCGGTCGCGGTGCGGCGACTGGTGGTCGCACAAGACATCGGCGACGGCATTGTCGGCCCGCTGCGCGGCGATTTCTACTGGGGCAGCGGCAAGCAGGCACAGGCGCGCGGCCGCGATTTCTACGCCGATGGCCAATACTGGGTGCTGCTGCCGCGTACCGTTGCAACGCACACAATGGCATCGCTGAATTAGCCGCCTAGGAGGACGGCCGTGTCTCCGGCATGGCGCTGAATGCGACGAGGACAGCGGCGAGCCCGACCAGCGCGAGGCCGATATAAGCGACCGGAGTACCGAACGCATCGGCGACCCACCCGGCAAGCACCGTGCTGACGGTCGCACCGACGCCGATGGCGAGGCCGATAAACCCCATCGAGAGATTGTAGCGGCCTGACCGGCCGGCGACATCGCTCGCGACCAGCGGCACCAGTATGCCGACGCAGGCGGCGGCGATCCCGTCGAGCCCTTGAATGAGCACGAGCGCGGCAGGATTGACGAGAGTGGCAAACAACACGCCCCTGACGGGCAACGTGGAAAACCCGATCAGCAGCACCAATCGGCGGCCGCGCTGGTTGGCAAGTTTGCCTATTGTCGGCGAGATCGCCGCGACCACCAGTTGCGGCACGATGATGCATCCGGCGATCAGCAGGCTGGCGAAATTTCCGGCTTCCTTCGTGAGGGTGTTGCCGGCAAGCGGCAGCATCGCTGAATTGCCGAGCGTGAACAGCATCACGCACATGGCGAATATCAGCAGCGCACGGTTGGTCAACAGGCTGGAAATGGGCGCCCGTCCAGGCCCGGCTTGCCCGTCCGGGTACGAGGCCGGCGACAGCGCGGGGTCGCGCAGCCGCGCCAAGGGCATCAGCGAGACAATAGCCGGCAGCGTTACCGCGGCGGTCAGGAAGAACACTGCCCGTTCCGAGACGTAATATCCGCATGCCCCCATCAGCGCCGCGCCGATCCCGTTGCCGATCGAGGCGAAGCGGGCATTGCGTCCGAGCCGTGGTCCCAGCATCGCCGGCCCAGCCACGGCGAGGCTCATTGCCGCGATCGCCGGACCCAGCGTGCAGCTGGAAAATCCGTGCAGTATCTCCGCCGCGTAGACCCATAGGGCGCTCGGCCACAGCGCGAACAGCAGCGCGCTGGCGCTGAAGGCGAGGATGCTGAAAAGCGCCACCGCCGCCTTGCTGCTGACGGCGTCGACCAGCGCGCCGGCCGGAAGCTGGCTCGCCATCGCGACGACCGTCCCGAGGCTGAGAGCCGTGCCGATGCCGATCTGCGTCCAGCCTTGGGTCGTCAAATAAACCGAAATAAAGGGCCCAAAACCCGTCTGGATGTTGGCGACGAAAAGATTGAGCCCGTCGAGCCCATGCCCGGCAAGCGCCGCTTCGTCGGGTTCGGGCCTGCTTTTTGCCAACGACACCGACATCGCCGGCTCATTTATGCGTGTCGACCGGCGGCGCGGGCGCGGGAGGCGGGGTGACCGCCTCGGCCCCAGGCGGACCCGGCTTGTACTCGGGGGCAGCCGCAATCTGCGCCCGACTGAGGCCGAGCTCGACCGTGCCCGCGCGGCCGAGCGCCGTGAAATCCAGCGCCTTCCAGTCGATCGCGATCTTGCGGCTGCCGACGCCGAGAAACCCGCCGAAATCGATCACCGCGGCGCGCGGCTGACCATTCGTATCGACCAGGACATCGACGACAAGCCCCAGATCTTCGCCGTTCGGCCCCTTGACCTTTTTGCCCAGCACCGGAGCCGCGTCCTTTAGCGACAGCGGCTCGATATTCTCCGCGGCGCGCTTTTGCTGATCCTGGATTGGCGCAGTTGACGGTTGCGGCCGTGTCTCCGGCTGGTTCTGCGCCACGACGGTCGCCGCTGCCCGGCACTGCGGGGCAACTGCAACCGCCGCGACGCCGAGCAGCCCAAGAGCGAGCGCAATCGCTCCGCCGACCGGTGTGTGGCGCCACCCAGGGCGAGACATATGCGGGCTAACTGGTGCGTTGGCTCTCATAGAGCCGGGTGAAAGCGCCGTTGGGTCGCCGCAGAAGATCGCGCGGGGCGCCGTCTTCGATGATGCGCCCGCGCTCCAGCACGACGATGCGATCGTAGTTGCTGAGCGACGAGAGACGGTGCGCGATCGCGAGGACGGTGCGCCCCTTTACGAGGCGCAGCAATGCGTCTTGCACGAGCCGCTCTGATTCGGTGTCGAGGGCGGAGGTCGCCTCATCGAGCAAAATGATCGGCGCATCGTAAAGGAAAGCGCGGGCAATGGCGATGCGCTGCCGCTGACCGCCCGACAGCTTGGCGCCGCGCTCGCCGACGATCGTATCAAACCCTTGCGGCAACCGCACGATGAACTCCGTGCAATGCGCCGCCGCCGCCGCTCGCTCGACCGCAGCGTCGGAGGCCTCGGGCATGCCGTAGCGGAGGTTCTCGATCAGCGAGCGGTGAAACAGCGAGATGTCCTGGTGCACCACCGCGATCGAGCGATGCAGGCTGTCCTGCGTAACCTCGGCGATGTCCTGCTCGTCTATCAGCACAGAGCCGCGTTCAGGGTCGTAAAGCCGCTGCAGCAATGCCAGGACCGTCGACTTCCCGGCTCCCGATCGGCCGACAAAGCCCAGCCGCTGGCCCGCCGGAATGTGCAGCGTAAAGTCGCGCAGCACCCGCTCGCTATCCGGATAGCTGAAGCAGACATCGAGAAACGAAATCGAGCCGCCGAGGCTGATCAACGGCCGCGCATTCGGCGCGTCCGGCATTTCGTGCGGCAGGCCGAGAACCCGGATCGCCTCGCCGAGCTTGGCGAATTGCTGAAGCAAGTCGACCATCGCCATCGCGAAATCGCGCGACGCATGCAGCACGGTAAAACCGAGTGTCGTCGCGAGCACAACATCGCCTGTCGTGATCCGCTGCTCCCGCCACAGCACGACCGACCATGTCAGCACGCCGGCGGTGACGATGAACACCGAGACCGCATGGAACAGGCGCAGCCGCTCAAGCGATCTGAGGCTCGCCGATTGCGCCGAAATTTCCTTGCCGATGACAAGCGCGAGCCGGCCACGCTCGCGCTGTGCCGCGCCGAAGGCGCGCACCAGGCCGATATTGCCGATAATGTCCATCAGATCGCCGGAAACGCCGGCAGCGCGCGTGGCGTAGCGGTCGTGCAGATGCCGGCTGCGCGCGGCAAAATATCGAATGACCAAGCCGAGGCCGATGGAGATGATGGCAAGCGTCGCCATCAGATGCCAGTTCACGAGGCCGAGCACGGCGATGCTGCTGATCACCGCGGCGGCGGGCGGAATGGTCGTCCAGGCAAGCGAATTCTCGATGGTGAGCGCGGCGCTCGCCGCGGTGCTGATACGGCCGGCGAGCGCGCCCGGAAAACGGTCGGTGAAATAGCTCGGTGCGTGACCCGACAGGTGCTCGAACAAATCGAGCCGCAGGTCGCCACTGAGCTCGACAAAGGCCCGTGCCGCGATCCAGCCGGCCAACCGCCATAGGAGATTATCGCCGGCGACCAGCGCCAACAGAATGCCAACCGCCGTCCATAAGCTGCGGGCCGGGGGAAATTGCCAGCCAAGAACGTCGACCAGGTTCTTGACCGCATATTGCGAGCCGATCGCGCAACCGACCGCGGCCAGGATCGCTGCCAGCACGACGCCGTGGCCACCCATCCGGCGGCGAACGTAGTGCAACAGGAACGGGATCGGCCCACGGGCCGCGTAGAGAGGGACAGACATCTCACCAATCCTTGCGATATCAACTGGCGCCAGGCCAGGCGGGGTCGCGTCGCGCCGCTCAGTAGGCCGTGACGATCTCGATCGGCCCGCCGCGACGGGTCACATCGCTCGCGACAGACTCGCCGTCGCGCCTCAACAACAGGTCGATCGAGGCCTTTCCCAGCCGCAAATTGTTCAGCCGCACTTCGCCCAGCCAGGCTGGTAGCGCGGGCCGGAAGAAACGGATTTGCCGTCGACTCGGCACGAACGAGATGCCGAGCGAGGCGGCGAGCAGCGCGAACACCGAGCCCGCAGACCAGGCCTGCGGCGCGCAGGCGACGGGATAGGCGGTCGGGCCGGCATCGTTGCGCCGCGGAAAGCCGCAGAACAGCTCCGGCAGGCGCTTGAGCGGGAACCCCTGGGCCGCGCCGAACAGGCCGTCCAGCACCCGCAGCGCCGCGCTTTTCAGCCCGTAGCGCGCAAACCCGAGGGCGATCAGCGCGTTATCGTGCGGCCATACCGAGCCGTTGTGATAGGACATCGGGTTGTAACGGGCTTCGCCGGTGGCGAGCGTGCGAATACCCCAGCCCGAGAATGAAACGGGCGACAGCAGCGCCTCAGCGACGCGCGATGCGCGATCCGGGCGGGCAATGCCGGCGAACAGCGCGTGCCCGGCATTCGACGCCGCCACGCGCAACGGCTGCTTCGAACCATCGAGCGCCAGCGCGTAGGTGCCTAGATCGTCGAGCCAGAACACCTCGTCGAACCGGCTTTTTAACTGCTCCGCCTTCGCCGCCAGCTCCGCCGCGCGGTCCGGCTTTTCCAAGGCAGCGGCGAGCACCGCGGCGCCGGTATAGGCAGCATAGGCGTAGGCCTGAACCTCGACGAGCGCGATCGGCGCGGCGGCCAGCGAGCCGTCCGCATGGAAGATCGCGTCGCTGCTGTCCTTCCAGCCCTGGTTGTCGAGCCCCCCCTCGGATTTGCGGCGGTATTCGATGAAACCGTCGCCATCGACATCGCCGTAATCCTGCATCCAGGCCAACGCGGCCTCGACGTGCGGCCAGAGTTCGGCACCCAGGCCGCGATCGCCCGTCCGTTCGTAATGCGCGCCAGCGAGCATCACAAAGAGCGGAGTGGCGTCGACTGTCCCGTAGTAGCGGCCGAAAGGCACTTCACCCAACGCGGCCATTTCGCCCGCCCGAGTCTCGTGCAGGATCTTGCCGGGCGCGGCGTCGGCCTTCGGATCGACCGCCGTCGCCTGATGCGCCGCGAGAAACCGCAACGTGCCGGCGGCGAGGTCGGGATCGATCCACAAGCATTCGAGCGCGGTGATCAGCCCGTCACGGCCGAAAGCGGTGGAAAACCAAGGCACTCCGGCATAGGGATAGAGGCCCGTGTCGGTCTGCGTCACCAGCATGTCGAGATCGCCGCGCGAGCAGCGCAGCCAGTCGCCGAACGTGGCGTTGCTGCTGGTGATGTCGGCGACCTGCTCTCGGCGCTTGGCCTGCCATGCCGCCTCAGCGGCGCGGCTCTCATTGCGCGAGGTTCGTGGCGCCGGGCGGTCGTCGCGCTCGCAACGGACCTCTAGCTGTGCTTTCCAGTCCCCCCCGGGCGCGAGGCTCAGCTCCCAGCGCGCGCGGCCATCCGCGAAGCTTGGCTTGGGCTCCAAGGCGACGGTGCTGCGTCGCGTGACGTCGTCGAGCCCGCGATAGGCGAAGACCGGACCCGCGGACGCCAATTGCACCGGTTGCAATACCCCTCGCCGCGACCGGCGAGTGCCGCGCAATTCGAACATGTCGACAAAGTCGGCCGCAAGATCGACCGTCAGCTCCAGCTCCGCCGCCTCGCGGCCGTAATTTCGTACGGTGAGCGTGGCGAAGAGGGTGTCGCTGCCGAGCGCAATCTCATTGAGCACGTGGATCGACGCCGGGGCGAGCTTCGACCTCCCATCGTCGGCCTTTTCCGGGTTTGCGAGATCGACCGCGAGCATCGTGTTGCCCTCGGTGACCATTGACGACAGCAGCAGCGGGGTCGCGCCATTGATCGCCACGGCCAGCCGCGAGAGGTAACGCGTGTCCTCAAAAAACAGCCCCTCGGCCGCCGGCCCGGATGCCTGGATCTGACCGAACGCATCGAACACGGCAAAGCTGTTGGCATTCTTCAGCACGTGCCGCCCGGTCCCTGCGGTACTGGCGATGACGGGAATGGCAAAGGACGAGGCGCCGCCGCTCCCGCCCGCCGGAGCGCCCGGCCCCGTCATCTGCCTCAGACGGCTTGCTGCAACGGCTGATCGCGCGAGATCAGCCGGCGATAGATGGTGAGGTAATCCTCGGCCATGCGGCGGGAGGTGAAGCGCTCGTCGAAGACGCGGCGAATGCGCGCTCGGTCGATCCCCCGCAACTTATGGACAGCAGCGGCGGCGGCTTTCTCGTCGTCGACGATAAAGCCGGTCACGCCCTCGTCGATCACTTCCGGCACCGAGCCGTTGCGGAACGCGATGACCGGTGTGCCGCATGCCATCGCCTCGATCATGGCGAGGCCGAACGGCTCGCGCCACGCGATGGGAAAGAGCAGTCCCGCTGCGTTGCCGAGAAATTCGCTCTTTTGGTCTTCGCCGATCTCGCCGATGAACTCGACATGGCCGGCGTCGAGCATCGGCTCGATGCATTCGGCGAAGTACTCGCGGTCGACATTGTCGACCTTGGCCGCAATCTTGATCCGCATCCCGGCCGCCGCGGCGATGCGGATGGCGGCATCCGGCGCCTTTTCCGGCGAGATGCGGCCGAGAAAGGCGAGATAGCCGCCAGCCCCGAAGCCGGGCAGCAGCAGCCGGGCTGGAAGACCGTGCGGCACGGTCGCGATATAGGCCGCCTGGGGCAGCGGCTCGCGTTGCGAATTCGAGATCGACACCACCGGCACGTCGTCGAAGGTCTCGTAGAGTGGCACCAACTCGGGCAGGTCCAAGCGTCCATGCAGCGTCGCCAAAAACGGCGTCATCGTCCGCTGCAGGATTGGATAACCGAGATAGTCGAGGTGCAGGTGGATGACGTCGAACTCGTCCGCACGCCGCGCGACCTGCTCCAGCATCACGATATGCGGCGCCAGATAGTCGCGCATCGAACCATCGAGGCGCAGCGCGCAGGGCCAGACCGGCTCGAGCGTGGCCTTGGTTTTGCTGTCGCCGCTGGCAAATAACGTGACCTCGTGGCCGAGCTCCGCCAACTGGTCGGTCAGGTACGCGACGATACGCTCCGTTCCGCCATAAAGTTTGGGCGGAACAGCCTCCATCAACGGCGCGACTTGAGCGATTTTCATGGTCTTCCCGAATTGTGCTTGTCCCCTGGCTGTCGCCGGCGCTCTCGCCACCTTTTGCGACTGCCCGAGAGAATTCATCCGTCCAACGCCCTGTCGCCGTTTTGGTTGCGAACCCGCGGAGGCGGCGTGGCAGCAGGCCGCACTCTGTGGCCGCTTTACCACCAAGACACGTGCGCGGGGGGCGAGGACCCTGCGCCGAGATAGCCCAGCCTTGATCGGCCGGACTCGCCGGGCAGGCGAGCCGCGCGGCTGATGCCGACGGCCGGGAAGCTTACATGGCTCGGCGGCGGCTCGCGGCCGCCGGCCACCGCCTAGTATCGCCGAACGACCGGCTCAATCGAACAGCGCGAGATCGATCGCGTCGCCCATCGTGCGGTAGCCGAGATCGCGAGTCGGGGTCCCTAGCCGTGCCAGCGTGTGCGTCGGTGTGCGTTTTTGTGCGGATTCTGCGGCTTTCGTTCCTGCCCATTCCCGTCTGATACCGGAAGGTATTAGCAAGTTTGGTAGCAAGCGTAGTAGCAATGGCTTGCGGGCAGGCGGCTTGCAAATCGATTCGGGATCGGGTCATTCGCTATGGCGGTCCCTGCGGGCCACCCCAGCCGGGGTTCCTCGCCGCGCTATTTCTGGCGAGACGCCGCCGCCACGGGATGCCTCGTGTGGCCACGTGTGGTGCGGGTTCACCCCGTGCTATCGGGTACCCCAGGTTCCCAAAACCCCGGTAATCTCGCTAATCCAGGGGGAATTCTAAAAGATGCCGACCGTAGAGGAAGGATTTTGAAAAATGGGGCCGCGCCCGCGTGCGCGTCCTGCTCCACACCGCCGCGTTACCACATTTCATGATCCATGACGCAACCCAATGGGTTGCCCGCCGCGAAGAGGAGGAAGACCGGCGGGAACTGGATTATGAGGAAGAGCAGCGGCGCCTCGCCCTGGCGGAGCATCAATTGGCGATCGAGCAAAAAGAGATCGCACTACGGACCGAGGAGCTAAGCCGGGCGACGGAGCGAGTGGCCCGGCGCACCCTATTACCGGCATGGATAGCCGCCGCTGGAGCGATTGTCGCCGTGATCATCGGTGTTCTGGCTTGGCTCTTTCCGCGATGAGGGTGCCTGCGGTCACAAGTCCGGATCTGCGCCCTAGCGAGCTCCCGCCGCGCGGCACGCGGCGGCACCCGACAAGCTTGTACCCCGAGCCGCCCATTACTATCTGCGGTAAATAAGCTTTTAGTCGATTTTGAGCGGCTGGACCGCGCAACCGCATTCTTTAAAGCGATAAGGGAATTCCATCGATGATTGATCCGCTCGTATCGCTCGCGCACGCCATCTACTCCTGGCCGGCGCTCGCCGCCGGTATGTTTGGTGGCGATTATCAGCGGTTTCTAAACCTTCGCTACGCGTTCGAAAATTGGTTCAATACGGTCGTCGTTTAGGAGCGGTCGCCGGTCATCGGCTTTCCGCCCGGTGAGGTCGTCCCAGCCAGTCATAGCGGAAAAAGAGATAGGCCCGCGCGACCAACAAAAAAGGCCGGCCCCAGGAGCACCGCCCGACCTCACTCACCTTCGCGACGACCCGGATTCTGACGCCATTATCTCGCGATGACACGAAGCTTGTCACGCGAGACCATCCCGACTGCCTTACCTCCATTCACGATGGGTAAGTGTCGGCAGCGCAGCATCTGCATCAGCTGAATCACCTCTGTCGCGGATTCCTGGGGCGTCACAAATTCCGGGTTGTCGGTCATGACCTCTGCCAGTGTCGTCTCTGCCGGATCTTTCCCGTCGGCCAAAACGCGGCTGATGGCATCACGCTCCGTGAAAATGCCGATAAGCTCGGCGTCACCTTCGGTGATCAAGACAGCGCTAACGCGTTGGCTGTGCATGTGCCGCGCTGCCATCATTACCGTAGTGCTGGCCGGAAGCATCACCGGGTCAAAATGGCGGTCGATTTCCATCTCTGCATGATCGGTCATGATAAAACCTATTCGCGTTATAAGCTTTTTCAGAAGGCGCGAAGATAATTAAGTTCAGGTTACTTGCCGACTGTACAAGGCTTATCTTTTTCCAAAATGCCACCAGACTGTGGCCCTTTGGTGCCTCCTGAAGGTCCGCAAGCTCGGGGGCTAAAACCAGGCGCCCATCGCGCCGACGATACGCCGGCCGCGGACCACAAAAAAGGCGCCCCGCGCGACGCCTAAGGAAACCCTCTCCGTGCCGTTCGCGTTTCCGGTCTACGGAACCCGACAGTCTCTCGATGCGACTCCGGGCGGCGCTACCGCAGGGGAGCAGGCTAAAAGGCCGCATTAACAACCGCAGGTTAGGCGCGCTATGATTGTCGTAAGAACATTTTCCCCGAGCTCGGGCGAGCGCACCCCGAATTACCCCCACACAAGCCGCTCGCCCGCCCCTTTTCTCCCAGTCGCCCGTCCAATATCCCGCCGGAGGGGCAGGAGGATCAGCGCCGGCCGCGTCCGCGCGTACAGTGCGTCGGCGCTGCATCGGGGAGTGGCGGCAGCGGAGGCTGCGCCGCCGGCAAAGTCACCAGGCCGAGCTTGATCAGCCCTGCGCGCAGCGCCGCCACGCCCGGCGCATAGGGTCGCGAGCGGTCATATACGGCCTTGGCCGGCGGCGGCGATCGCCGCGAGCTCGTCGTCGGTGAGGTCGTCCCAGCCGGTCATAGCGGAGAAAGAGATAGGCCCGCGCGGGCAACAAAAAAGGCCGGCCCCAGAAGCGCCCCCCGATGATCGCGCAACCGGGCGGAGACCCATTCCTCGTTGGGTTCTCCCCCCGCACCGGTCGGTGAGCCGCCCCGCAGCATCGCTTCGAACGTCGCGCCGATTTCGACCCGATTGGACCGGCCCGGGAAAAGCTCGCGATAGCTGTCGTTGCACATGACGAGCCGGTCATCGGCGTCGAAGATTGCAAAGCCCTCGGGGATGCTTTCGATGCTATCGCGCAACACAAGCTCGGTCTCGCGGCTACGCTGGCGGTCGATCTCAGCGGTATAGAGCGCACTCGCGACCTCATCGACTTCCGGTAACCCGCTCGGCATCGGTGCGACCGGCGCGCCATCGTCCCGCGCTTCCGCGAGCCGGCGCAGCGACTCAATGGGGCGTGCAATGCCGCGCGCCACATACGTTGCCAGCAACAGCGCCACTGCCAGCAGAACCGCCGCGACCGCCAGGATATCCCGCGCGCGGGTCACCACGGGATCAAGCAAAGCCTGGCGCGGCACGCCGATCCCGACCGCCCAGCCAAATTTCGGCGTGTGACTGAATGCGGAGACGAGGTGAATGCCTTCGAGCGAGGTGCTTTCGAAAATCGCTTCCGGTTTCGACAGCAACTCGCGCAGAAAGCTTGGCGCCGCCTCGTGCCCGACAAATTCGTCGGCGCGCGGGAAGCGCGCTATGTTGACCCCACGCGCATCGGTGACTGAAGCAATCCAACCTGCCGGCAGGTTCTGCTGCTGAATGATGTCGCCGAATACGTCGAGCCGCGGGTTCATCGACAGCACGTAGACGATGGGGCCACCGGCGCGGCGAACCGGCACGTCGATTGCGATCAGGGGCCGTTTCGAAGCGGTGCCTAAAAAGAGGTTCGACACGGCGGGCTGTCCGGTCGTCAGCACTCGCTGCAACGATTCGAGGTTGTTGCGCTTGGGCAGCGGCTCTCCTGCCGCGATCCGCAGATTGACGAGCTGCTGCCCGTCATTGCGCAACAGCACGATGTTCGACCCCGGAAACAAGGCTGCGGTTATCGCGGCGCGGGTGCGAAATCCGGCTATATCGTCGTTGTCGAATGCCGTCGACGTTGCTAGCGTCTCAAGGGCGAGGATTCGCGCGTCGAGCTTATTATCGACCTGTTGCGCCATACTGCGCGCAAGCGACAGGATGTTCCCCCCGGCGGCAGCCGTGTCTTCGCGGTATTCCAAATACTGGTAGGCAAGATTGAATACGAGCAGCGGTACGACGGCGGCAATCACCAGCAGTATCAGCCGCCAGCGCAGTGACAGTCCCCGGCGTCGTGACCCCATTGGGCCGGACACGCGATCCGGAAGAGCTGAATCCGTTCCCGTCATATGCTTGGGCGCCTATCGGATCGATAGACCCTCCACTCCCTGTTCGCCCATCCGGTTTTTCCCGGTTTGGTTCTAACGATCGCGCACTGTACCTTTTTTCGTTGCGTACGGAAACGGAAGGATCGCAGCCCGATTTACAATCTGTCACAAATCCCGCGATTGTGCCTGGCCCTGCCGGTTCGCCGTCTAGCCGCCTCATCGAACTCAAACGAACGGCCGTTTTCGGCGCGAAGCAGCCGTGCACGCCGCGCCGGTCTTCCGCTCATGCCTTAAAGCGGGAATTCGGACCGAGACATTGCTAATCGGCGTTACGCGGCGAGGGCATGGGTGCAGCAATTCATCAGCGGCTGGATGAGCCGACCAAACGACCAAACTACTCCACGCCGATGAGGAAATCGTCGAACGGCAGAGTGACACCGCCTGCCGGGGACCGTCACCATCTCGTCGAGCATCTGCGCTACCACGCCGTCATGCTTAAAGTGCACACCACTTGGATCGGCGATCACGCTGAGCGTCGTGCCAGACGACCACCGCGCGCGATTCTGTTGAGTGCACCAATGAGCGTAATCCGCAAGGTAGCCCTAGCGCGAGTATCTCCGTCCCCCACCTCCTCCTATCATGGTCAGCCATCGACCGACCACGGCTCAGTGGCTGATCATCCAAGGCCGTGCGCCCAGAAACGACTTGGCGGCACCGCTTGAGGTTCGTGGGGCAGCACACCCGCAGCGCGGACCATGCACGTGCCGCTCCGCCTGACGCGGGGAATGGGCTGCACGTTCATTGGTCTGAAAGGCTGACCGGCGAGCGCTTTCCATATTGGCCAAGCGCGGTGGCGTCAGCAGAGCGCGCGGCGCCGGTGCCCCACAGGCGGGACAATCATGCGGTTCACGATATTCCGCCATGGGACGAGAGATCACGAACGCGCCGCAGGTTTCGCAAGAATAGTCGTAGACCGGCATCGTCACCTTCCTATTTGTCCGGCGCTTCCGGTAGCATCACGCTTGGCATTACCATTTTGCTCGGGCCTGCCGCGGCGGGACGGATGTCGAAATCAAAGATTTCGGTCGGCAGATACAGGGTCGCGCAGGCGTTGGGGATGTCGACGACGCCGCTGATATGCCCCTGGACCGGCGCGGTGCCGAGGATGGCGTAGGCCTGCCGCCCGGAATAGCCGAATTTCTTCAAGTACTCGATCGCGTTGAGGCATGCCTGTTGATAGGCGATATGGACATCGAGATAGTGCTGCTTGCCCTGCTCGTCGACCGATATGCCTTCGAAGATCAGGTAGTCGTTGTAGGTCGGGACGATCGGGCTGGGCTTGAAGATCGGGTTCTTGATCCCGTATTTGGCGACCCCGTCCTTGATCAGATTGACTCGCAGATGGGTCCAGCCGGCCATCTCGATGGCGCCGCAAAAGGTGATTTCGCCGTCGCCCTGGCTGAAATGCAGGTCACCCATCGACAGCCCCGCGCCCGGCACGTAGACCGGGAAGTAGACCGTGGCCCCACGCGACAGGTCCTTGATGTCGCAATTGCCGCCGTGTTCGCGCGGCGGAACGGTGCGCGCGCCAGTCGCGGCGGCTTCGGCTTTGGCGGCGCCGGTCAGCCTGCCCATATGCGCGGTCGGCGCGAAGGGCGGATTGGCGAGCGGGGGCACTCGCGTCGGGTTGGTGGCGATGAAATCGGTCTCGCGCTTATTCCAGACGTCGAGCAGTTTCTTGTCCGGAAGACAGCCGATCAGCCCGGGATGCACGAGGCCGGCAAAGCTGACGCCGGGCACATGGCGCGAACTGGTGAACATCCCCTGGATGTCCCAAATCGATTTTTGGGCCGTTGGGAAGTGGTCGGTCAGGAATCCGCCACCGTTCTTTTTGGAGAAGACGCCGTTGAAACCCCAATAGCTGCCGGGCAACGCCCCGATATCGAGGATGTCGACGACCAGCAGATCGCCCGGTTCCGCCCCCTCGACGCCGATCGGCCCGCTGAGGAAATGCACCGTGCTGAGATCGATATCGCGGACATCCTCAGCGGATTCGTCGTTCTTTATGAACCCGCCGGTCCAGTCATATGTCTCGAGGATGAATTCGTCGCCGGGCTTCACCGTCGCCACCATTGGGACGTCGGGGTGCCAGCGATTGTGGATCATGTCGTTTTCGTAGGGCGACTGCGTCAGATTGATCTTGACGAGCGTGTCGGCCATCTCGGTTCCCCTTTTCCCAGTCCTAGAATTACACGCTGAGATATCGGGCGACGGCGGCCTCATCGACCGAGTCGCGCCCGTCCTCGCAGACGATTTCACCGTTTTCCAAAACCAGCACCCGGTCGGCGATGTCGAGGGCGAAGCTCAACACTTGCTCGGAGACGACGATGCTGAGCCCGCGCTCGTCCCGGATGTGTTTCAAGGTGTGTGCCAGATCGCGGATGATCGACGGCTGGATGCCCTCGGTCGGCTCGTCAAGCAGCAGAACTTTGGGCCGTGTCGCCAAGGCGCGCGCGATCGCGAGCTGCTGCTGCTGTCCGCCGGAAAGATTGCCGCCGCGGCGGCCCTTCATTTCCAGAAGGACGGGAAAAAGCTCGTAGATGTCGCTGGGCACCTTGGACTCGCCCGAGACGAATAGGCCGCTTTCGATGTTCTCCTCGACGCTCATCGTCGAAAAGATCAAGCGGCCCTGCGGGACGTAGCCGAGCCCTTTGGCGACGCGATCGTAGCTACGTAGATGGGTGATATCGTTCGAGCCGACGCTGACCATGCCTGTGCGCGTCGGCACGATCCCCATCAGCGCTTTCATCAGCGTGGTCTTGCCCATGCCATTGCGGCCCACCACCGCGACGATCTCACTGGGCGCGACGGAAAAGTTCAGCCCGTGCAGGACTTCGCTCTGACCGTAGGCGACGTGCAGGTCGGAGATGCTCAACATCGATGCCCCGTTCGCGCTAATGGCCGAGATAGACTTCGATCACTTTCGGATCCGCCTTCACTTTGCTCATCGGGCCCTCGGCGATGATCCGGCCCTGGTGCAGGACCGTCACCTTGTGCGCGATGTCCTCGACGAACTTCATGTCGTGCTCGATAACGATGACCGAGCGGTCTCGAATGATGCGGTGCAGCAGTTCGGCGGTCTTCTGCCGCTCGCTGACGCTCATCCCGGCAACCGGCTCGTCGAGCATTAAAAGGTCCGGCTGCTGGATAAGCAGCATGCCGATTTCGAGCCATTGCTTCTGGCCGTGGCTCAAATATTCGGCGCGCAGATCGAGTTCGTCGGCGAGAAAGATAGTCTCGGCGATCTCGTCGATGCGCTCGCGCACCACCGCATCGCGTTTGAAGGCCAGCGCCCCGAAGACCGAGCGTCCGCGCGGAAACGAGATTTCCAAGTTCTCGGACACGTTGAGGTCTTCGTAGATCGACGGGGTCTGAAATTTGCGGCCGATTCCGGCGCGCACAATCTGATGCTCGCTCAGCGCGGTCAGGTCCTGGTTGCGGAACCGGATCGATCCGCCAGTTGGCCGGGTACGGCCGCAGATCAGATCGAGCACTGTCGTTTTGCCCGCCCCGTTAGGTCCGATGATCACGCGGATTTCGTTCTCGTCAACATAGAAGGTAAGCGCGTCGACGGCCTTGAACCCGTCAAACGAGACGCTCAAATCCTCGACCGCGAGCAGGAAATCGGTGTTCGACGCCGTCATCGTCTGCCCTCACTCAACCCGTGACGAGACGGCGCTTGCCGGAGCAACCCGCCTTCCCCGAATGCTATCCTGCATGCTACCGAGCAGCCGGTTCGCATAAGGCTGGACGTAGGAGCGGTATAGACCGGCGAGGCCGTCCGGAAAGGCGAGAACGACACCGATGAATAGCGCTGCCATCGCGAACAGCCAAAGGTTCGGGAAGTCTTCGGAAAATGTCGTTTTTGCCCAGTTCACTAGTACCGTGCCGTAGACGGCGCCGAGTAGCGAGTTACGGCCTCCGACCGCGCAGCAGATCACCAGTTCGATCGACGGCACGATCCCGACGAAGGACGGTGACATGAACCCCACCTGCAAAGTGAACATCGCGCCGCCAAGCGCCGCGAACGCTGCCGCGAGACAGAACACGAAGGTCTTGAAATTCGCGACGTCGTAACCCGAGAACCGGACGCGATCCTCCTTGTCGCGCATCGCCACGAGAATGCGGCCGAGCTTGGAGCCGCGCACATAGCGCGCCACCATGATCGCGCCGATGAGCAGACCACCATTGACGAAATAGAGCACGTATTTGGCGTGGTCCGTGCGGATGTCCCAGCCTTTGAGCGTCCGCAGGTCGGTGATGCCGTTGATGCCGCCGGTGTAGCCTTGGCGGCCGACGATGAGGATCGTCAGAATGGCTGCCAGGGCCTGGGTGATGATCGCGAAATAGACGCCGCCGACCCGACGCTTGAACATCGCGACGCCGATCACAAAGGCAAATGCGGTCGGCGCCACAACTACCGCGATCAGCGAAAACGTCAGGCTATGGAACGGCTGCCAAAAATACGGCAGCGCGGTAAGCTGATTCCAATCCATGAAGTCGGGAATGCCCGGCGTCGACTGGATCTTCGTGTTCGCGACGCTCGACGCTTCGAGTTTCAAGAACATCGCCATGCAGTAGCCGCCGAGCCCGAAGAACACGCCCTGGCCGAGGCTCAGGATCCCAGCGTCGCCCCAGCACAGCACCAACCCCAGCGCGACGAAGGCGTAGGTCAGATACTTGCCGAATAGATTGAGCCGGAAAATGTCGAGGCTCACCGGCAAGACCACGAAAATCAGCACGGCGAGCAGTGCGATGCCGATTAGCTCTTTGTGTTTTCGCAGGGACAACGCATTCATTGCATGCTCCCCTAACGGCGAATTTTAAGGACGAAAAGGCCCTGCGGCCGCAGCATCAGGATTCCGACCACGCTCAGCAGGACAAGCACGGTGGCCATCGATCCGGTCAGGAAGAATTCGGCGGTCGATTGTGCCTGCGAGATCACAAATGCTGAGGCGATTGTCCCGATCAAGCTTTGTGCTCCGCCAAACACGACAATGAGAAAGGTGTTGACGATGTAGAGTTGCCCCGCGCTCGGGTTGGTCGAGCCGATCATCGTGAAGGCACTCCCAGCGATCCCCGCGATGCCGCAGCCGATACCGAAGGTCAGCCGGTCGACTTTCTCGGTATTGATCCCGATCGCGCCCGCCATGACGCGGTTCTGCATCACGGCCCGCACCTTCTTTCCCCAAGACGAGCGATAGAGAAGCACAAAGACGGCGATGGTGATCACGACCGTCAGCCCCATCACGAAGAGCCCGTTGATGGGAATTTCGATCGTGTCGCCGGCGTGAACCGCGCCCATCATCCAGTTCGGCAGGTCAACGCCGACCTCGCGGGCGCCGAAGATCGAGCGATAGCATTGCTGTAGAAACAGGCTGAGTCCCCAGGTCGCCAGCAGCGTGTCGAGGGGCCGCCTATAAAGGTGTCGGATCAGCGCCCATTCGGCGAGCATGCCCGCCGTACCCGCGGCGAAAAACGCCAGCAGCATGGCTACGAAAAAGTAGATCGGGTACAGCCCGAGGAGGTAGTGATGAAACACATTTGAGCAGAGATAGGTCACATAGGCTCCCATGATCATAAATTCGCCGTGGGCCATGTTAATCACGCCCATCTGACCGAAAATGATCGCCAATCCCAGCGACATCAGGATAAAGACAGAGAAAAGGATCAGACCGTCGAAGGCCTGCATCGCGAAGATGGCGCTTAAATCACCAAACGAATAGCCAAACATCTGCCTGCTCCATGGGCGGGGTGGCGGCAATGCCGACGGGGCAATAGCGACGCCCCGTCGATCTGTCGCCAGGCGTTACTGGTACCCCTTGGGGAACGGATTTGGTTCGATGTCCTCGGGCGTCACATAGACGATGTCGTATTGGCCGTCCGCGCGCGCCCGCCCGATGCGCAGCTTGCTCCACAGGTGATGGTTCTCATGGACCTTGACCGGACCCTCCGGTGCGTTGAACACGGTGCCTGGTGCCGCCGCGATGACTTTTTCGGTATCGAAGCTGCCGGCCTTCTCGCACTCCAGACTCCACAGCCACGGACCCTCATAGGCGGCCTGGGTGACATCGCCGATGACGCTCTGTGGCCCCCACATTTTTTTGAAGGCGTCGACAAACGCGCGGTTGGTCGGAGTGTCGATGCTCTGGAAATACTTCATCGCGGCATAGGCTCCGACGATGTTCTCGCCGCCGATGCCGCGGATCTCGTCCTCCGTAACGGAGATGGTCAGCAAGGTCTGCTTGTTGACCATGTCGACCCCAGCCGCCTTAAGCTGCTTGTAGAACGCGACGTTGCTGCCGCCGACGATGATCGCGTAGATAACATCTGGCTTTTTCAGCTTTATCTTGTTAATGACTGAATTAAATTCGGTATTGCCGAGTGGAAAATAGTCCTCTCCAACCACTTCTAAATGTAGATGGTCCTCGATATGCTTGCGCGCGATCTTGTTGGAGGTACGCGGCCAGATATAGTCGGAGCCTAGGAGATAAAAGGTCTTAGCCTTTTTGGTGTCGGCGATCCAGTTAAGGCCCGCGATGATCTGCTGTGTCGCCTCCTGGCCTTCATAGAAGACATCGTGCGACTCCTCCAACCCTTCGTAGAACGTCGGATAGTAGAGAATACCCTTGTATTGCTCGAACACCGGCAGCACCGCCTTACGGGAGGCCGAGGTCCAGCAGCCCATCACGGCCGCCACCTTGTCGCTGACCAGCAGCTTCCTCGCCTTTTCGGCAAAGGTCGGCCAGTCGCTGGCACCGTCTTCCTGGATGAACTTGATCTGGCGTCCCAGGACGCCGCCTTTTGCGTTGATTTGCGAGATCGCCAGCTTTTCTGCCTCGACCGATCCGGTCTCGCTAATCGCCATGGTGCCGGTGATAGAGTGCAGGATGCCGATCGTGACCGAGTCGTCCGTCACCGCGAGACCAGTGGTGTTGACCGCCGAGGTCGGCGGAATATCGGCGAACACGGGGCGAGGCAGCAGAGCGGCTGCCGGCAGCGCCGCCATTCCCAGGAGAAGCCGCCGCCGCAAAGCCGATGGGAGGTGCGAGCGTCCGTTGTTGGCTGACATGGTTTGAGTGTCCCCCTCAAGCTTCGGCCCAATGCCCGATAGCTGCGCATGCTGGCGGTCGATTGTGCGACGCAGCAATACGTCGAATGACGCAGATCGCGGTCGGGTGACTACGTAATTTGACGTATATGGGATCGCTCCGCTTGGCCTCATTCTTGCGCGGGGATGCTCAGTTTTTTGAAGGCAATCCCGGCTATACGTGGTGTTCTCGTGCGATTAGGAGAAAACGTCGGGATGTATCCGGCGCCTGTTGCGGCGCAGCAATGATGGTGCGGCCAACATCCCCGCGATTGTGATGAGCCCCGCACCCGAAAGGTGCCGGGGCAAGGCGAAAGGAGGCGATGCCGGGCGAACGGGCAAGGCGATGGGAAATGGCAACGCGGCAAAAAATTGTCCGTATCCGGCGCGAATATAACCAATGGGCAGCCAACCAGACCCTTGAGGATTATGCGCTGCGGTTTACCGCAACGAGCGCGCGGAAATGGTCGTTGTTGCGGGTCGCCAACACCGCGCTCGGCGCGATCTCGTTCCTGGCGCTCGAGGCGATCGGCGGCACGATCACGCTAGCCTTCGGCTTTACTAATTCCGTCGCCGCGATTTTGATGGTCGGGGTTCTGATTTTCGCCACCGGCTTGCCGATCAGCTATTACGCTGCCCGATACGGCGTGGATATCGACCTGCTGACCCGTGGCGCCGGGTTCGGTTACATCGGCTCGACGGTCACCTCGCTGATATACGCGACATTCACCTTCATCTTTTTCGCGATTGAAGCGGTGATCATGTCTACCGCGCTCGACATGTGCTTTGGCGTGCCGCTGCCGGTTGGCTTCATATTAAGTTCACTGGTGGTCATCCCGTTGGTGACCCATGGCATCACCTTTATCAGCCGTTTCCAGCTTTGGACTCAGCCGGTCTGGATCGTCCTGCATGCGCTGCCCTTCGTCTTTATCGCGGTGCGCAGCCGGCACGCCTTCGTCGATTGGGCCGGCTTTGGCGGTACGGCGGGGGACGCCAATGACTTCAATCTGGTGGCCTTTGGCGCCGCCGCGTCGGTGGTGCTGTCACTGATCGCTCAGATCGGCGAACAGGTAGATTTTCTCCGTTTCCTGCCGTCGCAACGGCGACGGCGTCCGGTTGCATGGTGGCTGGCCTTGCTGTGCGCCGGACCCGGTTGGATCGTGCTCGGCACATTGAAGTTGCTGGGCGGTTCGTTCCTAGCCTTTCTTGCCCTGCGCAGCGGCGTCGACGTGGCTCAGGCGGCGCAACCGACTCAAATGTATCTCATAGCCTTCCGCACGGTGATCGCGTCACCCGAGGCCGCACTCCTGCTGACCGGCTTTTTCGTTATTGTCTCGCAGCTCAAGATCAATGTGACAAATTCCTATGCCGGATCGATAGCCTGGTCGAATTTCTTCTCGCGTCTGACCCACCGCCATCCGGGACGTGTCGTATGGCTGGTGTTCAACGTCGCGATCGCGCTGTTGTTGATGGAACTCGGCGTCTACGCGGCGCTGGAGCAGATCCTGGCGCTTTATTCGACCGTCGCCGCGGCATGGGTTGGGGCGCTGGTCGCCGATCTTGTCGTCAACAAGCCGCTGGGGCTGAGCCCGCCGCACATAGAGTTCAAACGCGCGCACCTATACGACATCAACCCTGTGGGCGTCGGCGCCATGGGCGCCGCGACGATATTGGCGGTCATCGCCTTATTCGGCACGCTCGGACCAGTCGCCAAGGCATTCACCCCGTTCGTCGCGCTGTTGACGGCTTTTGTTGTCGCGCCGGTGATCGCCTATGTGACGCAGGGTAAGTTCTACCTCGCGCGGCGGGCGCGGCGGAACTGGCTGTCTGCTGCGTCGGTGCGCTGCTGCATTTGCGAAAACGACTTCGAGCCCGAAGATGCCGCCTATTGTCCCGCTTACTCGGGAGCAATCTGCTCGCTCTGCTGCTCGCTCGATGCGCGCTGCGCCGACGCCTGCAAGCCCCATGGGCGAGTCGGGTCGCAACTGGCCATGATGCTGAACGTCATCCTGCCGGCGCGGCTGGTCGCGGGACTGCCGATGCGGCTCGCTCGCTATATCGTGCTGTTGGCGGCGCTGACCGGCGTCATCGGCCTCACGCTCGCAGTCATCTACGCGCACACGCCGCTGGCGCCTGGCGTATTGGATAGCGTGGTCCGCGCCGCTTTCCTGAAAATCTTCTTCGTCGCGATGATCATCGCGGGCGTCGCCGCTTGGCTGTTTGTGCTGACCCAGGAAAACCGGCAGGCTGCGGAAGAGGAGTCGCGCCGTCAGACCCGGCTGCTGATGCGCGAGATCGAGGCGCACAAACGCACAGACGCCAAATTACAGCGCGCCAAGGAAGTCGCCGAAGCCGCTAACCATGCCAAGAGCCGCTTCGTCGTTGGCGTCAGCCATGAGTTGCGCTCGCCGCTCAATGCAATTCTTGGCTATGCCCAGTTGCTCGAGCGCGACGCGTCGATCCCGCTCCATCGGCGTGGCGCGATCCGCACCATTCGCCGCAGCGGCGATCATCTCTCGGGACTGATCGAGGGATTGCTCGACATCTCCAAAATCGAGGCCGGGCGCTTGCAGCTGCAACGCGATGCATTCGAGCTGCGCGAGTTTCTCGACCAGATCGTCAACATGTTCCACCTGCAGGCGATCGCCAAGAACATCGAGTTTCGCTTCGAGTGCGCCGATAGCTTGCCGACAACCGTCTATGCAGACCGAAAGCGGCTCCGACAGATCCTAATCAATCTGCTGTCGAACGCGATCAAGTTCACTGCGGCCGGCGAGGTCGCGCTCACCGTCCGGATGCGTAGCCAGGTCGCCGAAATCGAGATCCGCGATTCGGGCGTCGGAATCGAAGCCGCCGACTTGACGCGGATCTTCGAGCCATTCGAACGGGTAGAGCACGCCGGGGTACCGTCTGCGCCTGGGATGGGGCTCGGGCTAACCATTACCAAGATGCTCACCGAGATCATGGGGGGCGAGCTCTCGGTAACCAGCACGCCGCGGCGCGGCAGCACGTTTCGCGTGCGCTTGATGCTATCCGAGGCGCCGGAAATCGTCCGCAGTGTGGCAGCGCGCGTCATCGGTTATTCCGGGCGTCGCCGTGCAGTGCTGGTAGCCGACGACGACAGCGAGCATCGCGACCTCATGCGCGATCTCCTGCAACCGCTCGGCTTTATCCTGTTCGAGGCCGCTGACGGCATCGCTTCGTTGCACATTGCTGAGCAGTGTCGGCCGGACATAGTCCTGCTCGACGTGTCGATGCCGGTTATGACGGGTTGGGAAGTCGCACAAACGCTTCGTGAAGCTCGCGGTGGCGAGGCCGTAATCATCATGGTTTCAGCTAACGCCGCCGAGCCACATCCGGGCATGCCGGACCAGCCTCATGATGCCTATATCGTCAAGCCAATCGACATCGATGAGCTTCTCCGGACGATCGGCGAGTTTGTCGACATCGCCTGGATCACCGATGCCCCGTCGGTATCGGCATCGCCCGCGGCCTTACCCACCCCCCGACTGTCGGAGCCGCAACTCGCGGAGTTGCGTCGGCTCGGTCGCATCGGCCATGTCCGCGGGATCCTCGCAAAGCTCGATGAAATCGAGCGCGGAGATCCGACGCAACTGCCCTTTGTCGCTGAATTGCGCGGCCTCGTCGATGATCTTGAGCTCGGCCTCTACATGGTCGCGCTTGATGCGGCGGCGAGTCGCGCCGATGCGTGACCATGCTTCTCACCCAACCGTGTTGGTTGTCGACGACTCGCCGGAATCATTGCGCTTTTTGACTGACGCGCTCGAGGAAGCCGGCTTCACTGTGCTCGTGGCATTCAATGGCACCAGCGCATTGCGCAATATCAACGAGGCTGTGCCGGACATCATCCTGATGGATGCGGTAATGCCTGGAATGGATGGATTTGAAACCTGCCGTCAGCTCAAGCGGAACACGCTGCTGTCTACGGTACCGGTCATTTTCATGACCGGCCTCAGCGAGACCGAACACATCGTCGAGGGCTTCGCCGCGGGCGGGGTCGACTACGTGACCAAACCGATCGTCCCCGAGGAGTTGATTGCACGGCTCGCGGCTCATCTCGCGGCGGCTCGCGTGACGTCCAGCGCCCATGCGGTGCTGGACGACGCAGGCCGCCTGCTATTCGCCGTCGACCATGGAGGGCGCTTGCGGTGGAGTACACCCCAAGCCGGTGCACGGCTCGTTGGCGCGCTTATCTCCACGACGGACGGCCTCACCCTGCCGCCTGCAGCGCACGCTTGGCTCGATCGCGTCCGCGGCGACCCGGGGCCGGCCACCGAGCGCAGCTTTGTGCTCAGCGGAACGCCACCCGAAGAGCTGGTGCTGTCCTATATCGGCCCCGGCGGGACCGAGGAGAGTTTGCTGCAGGTCAATGATGGTGCGCGCAGCAGCGACCAGGACCTGCTAAAGGAGCGCCTATCACTGACATCCCGAGAAGCCGAAGTCCTGCTGTGGACGGCGCGGGGCAAATCGAACCGCGACATCGGGACCATCCTCGGCCTTAGTCCTCGTACGGTGAATAAGCATCTCGAGCAGGTCTTCGCCAAGCTCGGCGTCGACAACCGCACGTCCGCCGCGCTGCTCGCGGTGCAGACCTTGACGCGGAGGTCTTAGGTTCGACGCTGCTTGACCATAAACTTTGGTGATGTCCCGCGAACGACCGGAATCGGCGCGTTGGAGGAATGTGTTACGCTGCCGGCGAAGGTCCGTTGACCGAACGGATAGCGGGCGCTCGAGCATAGCGGCGAAGGCCGCTGCTAATGCCCCGCCGCGGACACTCGGCCTTCTTCAGCCTTCAACGCTTCCAG
>DATJSH010000168.1:0-10466 GCA_035504235.1 Allostellaceae bacterium
CCGCAAACGGCTGTTCGGCCTCGTCTAGCGAACGTGGCACAATGCGCGCGGGAGGGCGCGATCCATGGGCGCGACCATCGTCGAAAAGAAGGGCTTGATCGAGCCCGTCGGGGCAAGGTGAGATGCGGGCGCTGATCTGCCGCGAATGGGGTGGCATCGACGGGCTAGAGGTCGGCGATATGCCGGTGCCCAAGCCGGCGGCCGACGAGGTGCTGATCCGGGTCAAGGCGACCGCGGTCAATTATGCCGATGCGATCATGGTCGCCGGGAAATACCAGACCAAGCCCAAGCTGCCGTTCAGCCCCGGTCTCGAAACCGCCGGCGTGATCGAGGCGTGCGGGGCCGAAGCGGGCGATTTCGAGCCGGGCGACCGGGTGATGGCAATCCTCGCCTATGGCGGGTTGGCGGAATTTGCCGTCGCCCCGGCGGCCGAGACCTTTCGCATCCCCGAGGGCATGGGCTGGACCGAGGCCGGCGCGTTTGCGATCGCCTATATTTCGAGCCATGTCGCGATCCGCTGGCAGGGGCGGCTCGAAGCCGGCGAGACGATGCTGGTGCTGGGCGCGGCAGGCGGCGTCGGGCTCACCGCGGTCGAGATCGGCAAAGCCATGCGCGCGCGGGTCATCGCCGCCGCGAGCACGGACGAGAAGCTCGCGGTCGCGGTCGAGCACGGCGCTGACGAGACGATCAATTACGCGACTGAGAGACTCACCGAGCGGGTCATGGCGCTGACCGGCGACAAGGGCGTCGACGTCTGCTTCGATCCAGTGGGCGGGCCGCTGTTCGACGCGGCTCTGTCGTCGCTCGGCTGGGGTGGACGCATCGTCCTTGTCGGGTTTGTCGGCGGCATCCCACAAATTCCGGCCAACCGTCTGCTCGTCAAGCATCGCGCCGCGCTGGGCTCGTCGCTGCGGTACTTCCGCTGGTACGCGCCCGACAGGCTGAAGCGTTCGGTCAACGAGCTTTTGCAATGGCATAGTGAGGGCAAGATCAAGCCTTGCATTACCCACCGGTTACCGTTGGAGAAAAGCGTCGAGGCGCTGCGCCTGCTGACCGATCGGCAAGCCTACGGCAAGATCGTCGTCGAGCTGGAGCCCGGCTGATGGAGGTTCGACTCGATCGCCATGGCGCGCATATCGCCATCGTCACAATCGACAATCAGCCGCGCCTCAACGCGATGACCCGGGCGATGCTGGCCGAGCTCGGCCGGTTGTGGGACGAACTCGAGCGCGATACAACGCGCTGCATCATCCTCACCGGCGCGGGCGAGCGCGCCTTTACCGTCGGCGCCGATATCAGCGGCGATCTCTCGGCGGGAGAAGAAACCGCGCGCATGGTCAACCACGCGCTGTTGAAGACCGACGCCTATGCGAAGCCGATCGTCGCCGCGGTCAACGGCGACTGTATCGGCGGCGGGCTCGAATTGATGCTGGCGAGCGATATCCGCGCGGCGGCGCCAAACGCGCGGTTCGGCCTCACCGAGGTCAAATGGTCGATCTACCCGTTCGGCGGTTCGACGACAAAGCTGATCCGGCAGATCGGTTATGTGCACGCGATGGACCTGCTGTTGACCGCGCGGCTGATAAGCGCCGACGAAGCGGCCGCGTTGGGCTTGGTGAACCGCGTCGTGCCGGCAGGCGAGCTCATGGGCTGGGCGATCGAGACGGCCGAGGCAATTGCCGCCAACAGCCCTTCCGCGGTGCAGGCGGTGAAGCACCAGGTCAGCGCCACTGCCGCCGCCCATGTGAAGAGCCGCGAGGCGCTGGAGCAGGACCTCGGCGACAAGGTGCGCGCCAGCGCCGATTTCGCCGAAGGCGTCGCCGCGTTCCGCGAGAAGCGCAAGCCGAACTATGAGTGAGGCGGTGCGTCCGAAGAGCCAAACCCTCGGCGATCTGGTCGATGAGATGGCGGAAGCGATGCCCGCCGCCGACGCCGTGGTGTTCCGTGACGAGCGCTTCAACTATGCCGCGCTCAAGGCGCGGGTCGACGGGTTCGCCAAGGCAATGCTCGCCGCCGGCGTAAGACGCGGCGACCGGGTCGCGGTGCTGGCCACCAACCGCCCGGAATGGATCGTCGCCGCGTTCGGCGCCGCCAAGATCGGCGCCATCGTCGCGGCGATCAGCACCTTCTCGACCCCGCGCGAGCTGGTCTGGACGCTGAAACATTCGGATGCCAAGGCATTGATCTCGCTCGATGCGTTTCGCGGACGCAGCTTTCTCGATGGGGCGGATCAGACGGCGCCGCCGGAATTACAGACAATCGTCTCGATCGATGGCCAGGGGCGCGCGGGCATCGTGCCGCTGTCGGCGTTTCTCGCAAGTAGCGCCGCAATCGACGACGCGGCGCTCGCCGCGGCTCAGCGCGCCGTCACACCGAGCGACATCGCCTACATCCTCTACACCTCAGGATCGACGGCAGCGCCAAAAGGCGTGACCCTGGCGCACGGCCCGATCATCGCCAATGGGTTCGACATCGGCGAGCGCATGCACCTCACGGCGGAAGACCGGGTGTGGCTCGCGGTGCCGCTGTTCTGGTCGTTCGGCTCGGCCAATGCGCTGCCGGCGATCCTGACGCATGGCGGGTGCGCGGTGCTGCAGGAGAGCTTCGAGCCGGGCGAGGCGCTGGCGCTGATCGAGCGCGAGCGCTGCAGCGTCTATTACGGCATGGCCAACATGGCGCGCGCGCTTAGGGAGCACCCCGACCACCCAAGGCGCCGGCTCGGCGCGATGCGCACCGGTCTCACGATCGGCCCACCCGAGGACATCGCGATGACCATCGCGGCGCTCGGCGCGCAAGAGCTGTGCAATGTCTACGGCTCGACAGAGACATACGGGAACTGCGCGGTGTGCGATGCGCACGACCCGGTGGAATTGCGGGTCAGCACGCAGGGCCGGTCGCTGCCCGGCATGACGATCCGCGCGGTCGATCCGGTGACGCGCCGGCCACTGCCCGAGGGTGAAACCGGCGAGCTGGCGGTCGCCGGCTATGTGACACCGGGGTATTTCCGCGCGCCGGAGCTCGACGCCGAGGCATTCGACGCGGAGGGGTATTTTCTCACCGGCGATCTCGGCGCGGTCGAGGACGGGCGCGTGCATTTCCGCGGCCGGCTCAAGGAAATGATCAAGACCGGCGGGATCAATGTCGCGCCGCTGGAGGTGGAACACGTCCTGCTCCAACATCCCGAGGTGGTGCAGGCCTTTGTCGTCGGCGTGCCCGACGCAGTCAAGGGCGAGATCGTCGCCGCCGCGGTCGAACTACAACCCGATGCGGCGACCGATGCGCCCGCCATCCTCGCCTTTTGCCGTGAACGGCTTGCCAGCTACAAGGTGCCGGCCCGGCTTGTCTTCAAGGCGGCAGCGGCGTTTCCCCGCACCGCGACCGGCAAGATCCACAAGCCGGGGCTCAAGGAGGAGCTGGCCAATCTTTAATCGTCATTCCGCGCAAGCGGGTATCAAAGGCCATGGTTTCGTCGCTTGCTCCTGTTCCCCCGCTTTCGCGGGGGGAGACGAGTACGGAGTCGGCTAAGCCGGGATGCGCACTGGCAGCGAGCGGATGCCGTGGATGAAGTTGGAGTAGAGCCGCTTCGCCGGTCCCATCACCTCGATCACCGGATAGCGCGGCAGCAGCTCCTCCCAGAGGATTTTGAGCTGCAATTCGGCGAGCCGGTTGCCGACGCAGCGGTGAATCCCGAAGCCGAATGACAAATGCTGCCGCGGGCGGGGGCGGTCGATGATGAGCCGGTCAGGGTCCTCGATCGCCTCGGGATCGCGGTTGCCCGAGATGTACCAGATGACCACCTTGTCGCCTTTTTTGATTACCTTGCCGGCGAGCTCGGTGTCCTCCTTGGCGGTGCGTCGCATGTGGATGACCGGCGTCACGTAGCGGATGACCTCCGACACCATGCCCGGGATCAGCGACGGGTCGTCGCGCAGCTTCTGGTACTCGGCGGGGTACTCGTTAAGCGCCATGATGCTGCCGGTCATCGTGTTGCGCGTCGTATCGTTACCGCCGACGATCAACAGGCCGAGCGTGCCCATGAACTCGCGGGCCGGCATGTTTTGCGTCGCCTCGCCGTGGGCCAGCATCGACAGCAGGTCGAATTTTGGCGGCATCGCGGCGCGCTCGTTGAACAGCCTGGCCATTGCCTCGGCCATCTTGGTCAATTCGGTAAAGCGCTCCTCCTCCGAATGCACCGGCGACTCGGATGAATTGACGTTGCAGATCACCACATCCGACCAGTAGGTCAGCTGGCGCCGGTCTCCCCAGGGATAATCGAACAGGGTCGCGAGCATCATCGTCGTCAGCTCGATCGACACCTTGTCGACCCAGTCGAACACGACACCGCGCGGCAACTCCTCAAGCAGACGGATCGTGCGCTCGCGAATCAACCCTTCCATGTTCTGCAGATTGGCCGGCGCAACGACCGGGCTCACCACCTTGCGCTGGTCGTCGTGCTTGGGCGGGTCCATGCGGATAAAGCTCGGCCGGCCCATGCTCTTGGGCTGTTCCTCGATCTGGATGCCGCCCAACTCGTTCGAGGACGAATAGACCTGATGATTGATCTCAACGGCCATGATGTCCTTGTATCGGGTCACCGCCCAATAGGGACCGTAGCGGCTCTCCGGGCAGTAATGGACGGGATCGTCGCGGCGCAGCCGGGCGAAGATTGGGTACCAGGTGTCGTCCTGGTAGATTTGCGGGTCGCTGACATCGATGCGATCGAGCGCGATACGGTCGGCGAAATGAACGGCGTCGTCGAGCGGACTCATCGATCTACCTCCCGTTCTGAATCTTCCATGGCCGACTGGCCTTCTCGCTACCGCGACTTTAACAGGAGGCGGGCCTCCTGTTCACCTCCTGTTATCGGCGATTTTAACAGGAGGTGCATCCTCCTGTTATCGCCGCGGTTTTCGGTTGCGCTTTCCTCAGCGTCCATGCGTCGCCGCAGCATCCACACAGAAGGTAGAACAGGATTGCGGCAATTTTAGCGGCGCTCGCCCGGCCGCGGGCTAAGGCTGGGAGGCCAGATCGACCGGTTTCCCGTCTTTGACGACGGCGCAGACATGAGCCGGGTCGCCCAGCACCGTGACATCTTCGCTCGGGTCGGCGTCGAGAACGAGAATGTCGGCAAACTTTCCCGGCACGATGGTGCCAAGCTTGTCCTCCAACCCCATTGCGATCGCGTTCTCCCGGGTCTGCAGCGTGATGGTTTCGAGCGGGGTGTAGCCCAGGTGCTTTACAAAAAACGTCGCTTCATAGCCGTGCCATTTGCCCAGCGTCATCACCGCCGCGTTGCCGCTATCCGTCCCGAGCAGCAGTTTGATCCCCCGCTCCTTCGCGGTCGCGATCGCCTTGATGTTGATCGCGAGCTGCGATTTGAGCCGCTCGCGCATCGCCGGCGCAACGCCGCTCCCATGCTCGGCCCAGATTTCACCCTGGGCAAAGGCCGGCATGATCGGGATGCCGGCTGCCGCCACCGCTTCGAGATCGTCCTCGGTGGCGAGATCGGCATGGAAAATCCAGTCGACGCCGGCGCGCGCCGCGTCGCGGGTCGAGCCCGATCCGCGTGAGTGGATCGAGACCTTGGCCCCGTGCTTGTGCGCCTCTTCGACGACCGCGGCAATCATCGCCAGCGGCAGCGTCTGCTCGTCGCCCCAGCGCGAGTCGGCGATCTTGATCATGTCGACTCCGCGCTCGCACTGCCGACGCGTCTCGGCAACGAAGTCCGCCGCGGTGCGACACAGCACGCCGGTCGCATCATCCGGAAGATCGCCGACCGCCTCCGGCCGGTTGTCGAAGATGCCACCCGGCGGCGTCAGCGCGCGACCGGCGCAGAAGATTCGCGGACCTCGGAGCATGCCGGCCTTCACCGCGTCGCGCAGCGTCGCATCGACGTACCACTTGCCGCCCGGCACCGAGACGCTGGTGAACCCGGCGCGCAGGATCGGCAGCAGATGCTGGGCCGCGCGCAACGTGCAGAATTCGGCGCTGGACGGGCTGGCGATTTCGGGCGGCGCGCCCTGATACATCGACAAATGGACATGCCCGTCGATGAGCCCCGGCAAGATGAATTTACCCTTGGCGTCGATCACCACGGCATCCACCGGAGCGGCGTAGCCCGAGCCGGACGGCGGCAACGCACTCACCTCGGCGATCGTGTCGCCGCGTACGACGATCGCGCCATTGGGCCGCGGCCTCGCGCCCGTGCCGTCGATGAGCGTGCCATTCGCGATGATTAGAGCGCTTGCCGCCAAACCCATAACGCCCTCCCTGGCTGATGCGAGTATAATCAAACTGTCGCCGGATGTTTGTGCTGACCATCAAGATTCGCCAGGTTTCTCCATCCAAGGTGGCGGGGCAGGCGCGCGAAAATTTCCAAGAGATTGCGGAAGGGCAAGATGAACTACGCGGGGATCGGCATCCGTTTCATCGAGGGTTTTATCGATCTACTGGTGACGTTCGTCATCCTGTGGATCATCGCCCTCCTCACGGGGCAGACGACGGATGGCGGTTTCCAATTGAAAGGCGCGCCGATGTTTATCGGCGTCGCCGTCGCCATTCTCTATTTCATCGTCATGGAGGGTTTGTTCGGCGCGACCGCGGGTAAGCTGTTGCTCAAGCTGCGGGTCGTGAAGGCCGACGGCTCACCGATTGGCTGGCGTGAATCGATATTGCGAAACGTCCTGCGGATTATCGACGGTTTTGCCCTCTATCTCGTGGGTTTTATCGTGGTCTGCGCGACCGCCAAGCGGCAACGCATCGGCGACATGGCCGCCGGCACCGTCGTGGTCCGCAGCGCCTAGGGGTCCAGTTCTACCGGGCTGGGTTAATGCTGCCCCTCGGGCAGGCGGACGACAAGACCGTCGAGCGATTGGCTCACCTTGATCTGACAGGAAAGCCGCGAGTCGGGCTGGGCCAGCGCCGCGAAGCTCAGCATGCTCGCCTCCTGCGAGCCGTCTTCGGGGAGGCCCGTTGTGGCAAGCCAAGCCTTGTCGACATAGACATGACAGGTCGCGCAGGCGCACTCCCCGCCGCAATCGGCGTCGATGCCGGGGATGTTGTTGTCGACGGCGCCGCGCATCACCGACAGACCTTCCGGTACATCGACGATATGTGCGGCGCCGCCGTACTCGATATAGGTGATCTTGGGCATGGCGGCCTCTATTGCGCGGCAACGGCGATTGTTTGTGCCGAAGCGGGGGATTTCGCGTCGGATCGGGCGAAGCGGCGCTCCATGTCGCGGCGCACACGCACCGCCTCGCTATGGGGGATGTCGACATCGGCCCAGCCGACGACATCGCCCGCGGCGATGTCGCGCCGCAGCTTGACCTTGTGCGCGAGGCCGATCGGCAGCGCGCCCTCGGCCAGGCTGCGCGCGGCCGGGACAAGCTTGCCCCAGATCGTGTAGCCGCCCTCGCCATCGAGCATTTCGCCGGCTTTGAGCGGGCGCTTGGCGACCGCGACCGCGTCGCCGCGCCAATCCCGCGGCTGGCCCGTCGGCTCGCCGCGCAGCGCCGCGGACAGCACCGACATGCCGAGCTCCAACCCGATCAGGTGATAGGGCTTGTACATCGCGGCGTACCAGCCGCTGGCGTCGGCCTTGAGGCCGTACTCCTTGAAGCAAATTCGGGCGTAGTCGTTCGGCGCTTTGAGCACGACATAGACGCCCCAACGCAGATCGCGGAACACCGCCCGGCCGTCGCGCTCCAGGCAGGAGACGACCTCGACCATCCCGTCCCGTTCGAGCGAGCGGCCGCCGCGCAGGATTTCCGGCAGATCGTCGACCCCGCAGGGCGGGAAATTGAGGCCGTCGCGCGGGACGTCGAGCCCGGTGGCATTGGCAATGGCGGCCATCTCGATCGCCGATTTGGTGCCGTCGAGAAACGAGTTGAACATTTGCGGGTTCATCCCGCCGCGCTTCGCCTCTTCGGGCGTCAGGCCGTAATGTGCCCAGACATCGTCAGGGGTCACCGCGTGATAGGCCGGCAGGTACTTGGTGCCCTTCCCCGCCGCAACGACCTCGAACCCGCAAGCGCGCGCCCAATCGACGATCTCGCAGGTGAGCGCCGGCTGATCGCCGTAGGCGAGCGAGTAGACGACGCCCTTGGCCCGCGCCTCTTCCGCGAGCAGCGGCCCCGCGAGCACGTCGGCCTCGACATTGACCATGACGATGTGCTTGCCCTGGCAAATAGCCGCGCGGGCATGGGCGATCCCCGCGGGCGGCGCGCCTGTCGCCTCGACGACGACCTCGACATCCGGGTCGGCGCAGGCCTCGGCGCCCGAGGCGACAAAGCGTGTACGGGCGATGCGCGCCGCATCCCAGCCGACATTGCGGCAGGCGGCGCGGGCACGCTCGGGGTCGAGATCAGCGATCACCGCGATCTCGACGCCGGGCATCGTCGGGACCTGGTTGAGGAACATCGAGCCGAACTTGCCCGCGCCGATCAGGGCGACTTTCACCGGCTTGCCGGCGGCGGCGCGCCCGCGCGCCTTTGCGTAGAGGCTCATTCCGCGGCCGCCTTCGTCGGGTTGCGGGCATAGTCGAAGAGCGCGCTGTCTGCGACCGGCTCGATCGGGCGGAAATCCTGGTGCGCGATCCACTCCGGCCGGGTCGGTTTGCGGATGTAGTTCGAGACCGCGCACAAGGTCAGATAGACGATGCGGCGCGGGTACGGCGTGATGTTGGGCGCCGAGGCGTGCACCAGATTGCCGTGGAACATCAGCACCGAGCCGGGCCTGCCGGTCGGCGCGACAATGCCGCCTTCGTCGACGAGCCGGGTTACCGTCTCCTGGTCGAGCGTCCATAGCGGGTAGGACGTCGTCGCCAAATCATGTCCGGCCGAGAGCACGCCGTGCTTATGGCTCTTGGGCACCAGCATTAGCGGGCCGTTGATCGGCATTACCTCGTCCATGAAAACGGCGATGTTCATCGCCCTGGGCTCGGGCATGCCGTCGTCGCGCGCCCAGGTGCCGTAATCCTGGTGCCATTGCCAGACATCGCCCTCGAACGCGGCCTTGGCGTTGATCTTGTATTGGTGCATGTAAAGCTGTTCACCAAACACCTGCTCGACCGGGCCGATCAGCCGCGGATGCGAACCCAGCAGGCGAAACGCTTCGTTGTAGGTGTGCGCGGCAAAGGCGGTACGCGGCGCGCCGGTCTTCTCGCGCCACACCTCCTGCCGATCGGTCGCGTAGATTGCCTCGGCCTCGTCGCGCAGGATCGCAACCTCCGCCTCGGCGAAGCAGCCGGGGAGGAACAGCCAGCCTTCATCGTCGAACTGCCGGAGCTGCTGCGCGGTGAGCTGCATGGCGGTAATCCTCCCGGTGACGGGCGATCATAGCACCGGAAGGCGGCATGGGTCAGCGGCGCGTTCGCCGTGCCCGGCACAGAGCGGCGAGACCGCAGGGTTTCAGGATATTCGCTCGACCCATTGCGCGCGCGACGGCCCCGGCTCGAACGGATCGCTGAAATACTGGGTCTCGCGAGCGACTTTGCCGTCGCGGAACTCCATGATGCTCACGGTATAGGACGGCCGCCCGTCGTAGCTGAGGACAAATTCGGTGACCCAGAGGCCGCCCGAACCGACGATCCGCCGCACCGTAAAGCGTTTCTGGTTGGGCTGCGCGGCGCGCGACGCCTGAATGTTGCGCCGGCCGCGAATGCGCTCTCCCGATTGCGGATATTCGAGCACCGCGTCGTCACGGTAGATATCGTGCTCGATCTCGAAATCGTTGGCATCGGACGCGGCCCAGTGGCGATCCAGAGCCGCATGAATCTCGTCGTCATTCATCGACATTGCCTCGGCCTCCATCGGGCTGAGCGACCGTCCCGTCCGGATCTTCGATGATCTCGACGAGGCCCATGCCGACAATATCGTAAAACGACACGCGACGGCCGCCGAACAAGGTCGCCGGGGTGGGCGGCACCTTGCAGATCGCGCGCACGCTGGCGGCGTCGAGCGCCGCCAGGGTCACGGCCAGATCGGCGGTCAAATAGCATATGTGATAGACAATGCCGGCGGGGCGGCCGGCGACCAGCGCATCGACCGGCGATTTCCCGGCCGCCGGGTAGATGATCTCGACATCCGGCATCGACCCGGCCTGCGTGCACATGATGAGGTTGACGTTCTGCTCGGGGTCGAAGACCGGTTCGGCGAGGACATAGCCGAGACCGCCAAGGAATTGCGTCGCGTCGCGCGGCCCGCGCACCGCCAGCCCGAGATGGTGGAAGCTCAGCCCGAAAGGGTTTGCGTCACTTGGCATCGGGCAACTCGGCGCGCACCCGCTTGTCGGCCATGATCCGGCGCGTGACATCGGCGACGATTCGCGCATCGGGGTCGAGCGAGTCGCTGAAATATTCGGGCTTGTCGCGGTATTCCGGCATGTTGGCGAAGTCGAAGAAGATGACGCCGGACGCGGCGAAATGCTGTTGCTGCCATGCCGCGCTCTCGAACTGGCGCCAGATG
>DATJSH010000169.1:0-2916 GCA_035504235.1 Allostellaceae bacterium
CGCCAAGCCGGAAAAGCCCCCAAAGCCGCCATCACCGCCTGCATGCGCAAACTCGTCACCATCCTCAACGCCATCCTGCGAGACCAAAAACCATGGCAAACCGCTTGACCAACAAGACAGTCGCTCAGGATGACGATTTTCTTTGTGGCATCAAGAACACCCGTCATCCTGAGGAAGCCGCGACGCGGCTGTCTCGAAGGACGCAATGCCGCCGCCCCAGCCAGTCGTCATCATCGTTGCCGGGCCGACCGCGAGCGGCAAATCGGCGCTCGCGCTGGACTTGGCCGAGCATTACGGCGGCACGATCATCAATGCCGACGCGCTGCAATGCTATTGCGACTTGCACATCCTCAGCGCCCGGCCGGGCGCGGCGGAAGAGGCTCGGGCGCCGCACCGGCTTTACGGTTTTCTCGACGCGGCGGAGCGGGGTTCGGCGGCCCGCTGGCGCGACCTGGCGCTCCGCGAGATCGCCGCTGCGCGCGGCGAGGGGCGGGTGCCGATCCTCGCCGGAGGCACGGGGCTGTACTTGCGTGCGCTGATAGGCGGTCTCGCGGCGATACCCGATATTCCGCCCGGCATCCGCGACGAGGCCGCCGCGCTCTATGAACGGGTGGGTGGTGGCGCGTTCCGCGAGGAGTTGGCCCGATACGACCCCGCTTCCGCTGCGCGCTTTCCGCCCGGCGACCGAACACGCCTCATCCGCGCCTGGGAGGTCGTGCGCGCCACGGGCAGGGCAATAACGGAGTGGCAGCGTCAGCCCGCCGCGTCGCTGCCGTATCGCTTTGCGACCTTGCTGCTCGCCCCACCGCGCGCGGCGCTCTACGCCGCATGCGACGTACGGTTCGCGGCGATGGTCGCAGCGGGGGGGCTCGACGAGGCGCGAGCGCTGCTGGCGCGCGACCTTCCACCCGATCTGCCGGCGATGAAGGCGGTCGGCCTTCCCGAGCTCTTCGCTCATTTGCGCGACGTGACGAGCCTCGATCAGGCGATCGCCGCGGCACAGCAATCCACGAGGCGTTACGCCAAGCGGCAGTCGACCTGGTTTCGCCATCAGCTCGACGCAGACCTGATCTGCATTGAGCAATATTCGGAAAGTTTTTTGCGATTCTCACGCCATTTTATTGATGGTTTGCTATTGACCCGCTGGGGATAACTGGTAGGTTGGCTTGACGCGCCGGCCTCCTCGCCGGCGCGTGCTATTCTGTGCGGGATCAATTCAAGGAGAGGGGTTATGTCGCCCGAGTCGTTGTGCGGAGCCGATATCGTCATCCGGTCGCTTGTCGATCAGGGTGTCGAGGTCGTCTTCGGCTATCCGGGCGGCGCGGTCCTGCCGATCTACGACTCGCTGTTCAAGCAAAACAGCCTGCGCCACGTGCTGGTGCGCCAGGAAGGCGGGGCGGTGCACGCGGCCGAGGGCTACGCGCGCTCTACCGGCAAGGTCGGGGTCGTGCTGGTGACGAGCGGGCCCGGCGCGACCAATGCGGTGACCGGCCTGACCGACGCGCTGATGGACTCGGTTCCGGTGATCTGCCTCACCGGCCAGGTGCCGACCCATCTCATCGGCAACGACGCCTTTCAGGAAGCCGACACCACCGGCATTACGCGGCCGTGTACCAAGCACAACTACCTGGTTCGTGACGTCAATGACCTCGGGCGCGTCATGCACGAGGCGTTCTACATCGCCAAAAGCGGGCGGCCCGGCCCGGTGGTAATCGATTTGCCGAAGGATGTGCTGTTCGCCACGGGGGCCTATGCGGTGCCCGAAGAGATCGAGCACAAGAGCTACCGACCGCAGACGCGGCCCGATCCGACGCGGATCGCCGAGGCGCTGGCGCTCATCGCCAAGGCCGAGCGTCCCCTGGTCTATGGCGGCGGCGGGCTGATCAATTCGGGGGCCGAGGCGTGTGCACGCTTAAGCGAATTCGTGCGCCTCATCGACGCGCCGTGCACCCTGACTCTGATGGGCCTTGGCGCGTTGCCGGCGAGCGACCCGCATTTCCTCGGCATGGTCGGCATGCACGGCACTTACGAGGCCAATCTGGCGATGCACGATTGCGACGTGATGGTCGCGGTCGGCGCGCGCTTCGACGACCGGGTGACAGGCCGGCTCAATGCGTTCTCGCCCGGCTCGAAGAAGATCCACATCGACATCGACCCGTCGTCGATCAACAAGAATGTCCGGGTCGACGTGCCGCTGATCGGCGATTGCGGCGAGACGCTTGCGGCGCTGCTCGCCGGCTGGTTGAAGGCCGCGCCGAAGCGTCTGCCGGCCGGGCGCCAGAAATGGTGGAAGCAGGTCGAGGTCTGGCGCGACCGCGATTGCCTGCGCTACGACAAAAGCAAGAAGGACGTCATCAAGCCGCAATACGCGCTCGAGCGGCTTTACGCGCTGACCAAAGGCCGCGACCCCTACATCACCACCGAAGTCGGCCAGCACCAGATGTGGGCGGCCCAGTTCTTCAAGTTCGAAGCGCCGTTCCACTGGATGACATCGGGCGGGCTCGGCACGATGGGCTATGGGCTGCCGGCCGCGGTTGGCGTGCAGGTGGCGCATCCCGACGCGCTGGTCATCGATGTCGCGGGCGAAGCGTCGATCCTGATGAACATCCAGGAGATGTCGACGATCGCCCAGTACCGGCTGCCGGTGAAGGCGTTCATCCTCAACAACCAGTACATGGGGATGGTCCGCCAGTGGCAGGAACTGCTGCATGGCGGCCGGTACTCCGAGAGCTACACCGCCGCGCTACCCGATTTTGTCCGGCTGGCCGAAGCGTTCGGCGCCAAGGGCCGGCGCGTCACCGACCCCGCCGAGCTCGACGATGCGATCCGCTTCATGATCGATACGCCGGGCGCGGTGGTGCTTGATGTCGCGGTCGACGAGTTCGAAAACTGCTTCCCGATGATCCCTTCGGGCGC
>DATJSH010000170.1:0-5145 GCA_035504235.1 Allostellaceae bacterium
AATCGCCAGCGACAGCGCCCGGCGCACCCGCGGATCGTCGAACGGCTTCTTCTTTTCGTTAAAGAACAGGTCGCTGCCGCAGTTCCACGGGCTCTCCTGTACGGTGATCTGGTCGCCCAGATCCTTCTTCAGCTCGTCGGCTGCGGCAGGCGGCAGGCCGCGGAACTCGATCGCCGCCTGGTCGGAGCGGATCGCCGCGACGCGGGTCGCTTCCTTCGGCGCATAGACGCCGACGATGTTGTCGAGATAGGGCAGTCCCTTGACGTAATAATTGGGGTTGCGAGTTCCCCTGATGGTCTGGCCGGTATCATAGCTGACGAAGTTGAACGGGCCGGAGCCCATCACGTTCTTCTCGTACCAGTGCGGCCCCTTGGACGGGTCGTCGAGAATCCGCTTTTCATAGATGTAGGCGAACGGATCGGCCAACGCCGGCAGGATTGCACTGGTCGCGAATTTGAGATGGAAGACGACGGTTGTCGGATCGGGCGATTCGATCTTGTCGATCAGATCGCGGTAGTCGCTGCCCCGGGCGCTGATGACGCCATCGGGCGGGAAGGTGATCTCGTTCCAGCTCGCGGCGACATCGCCAGCGGTGAGCGGCGAGCCGTCCTGGAAAGTGACGCCGGTGCGAATCTTGAAGGTGTAGGTCTTGCCGTCATCGGTCGGCTTGGGGATCTCGGTGCAGAGGTCGCAGACGAAGTCGGTCGCCGAACTAGGATTGTCGGGGTTTATGCGGATCAGGGTCGAATAAAACGGCGATACCGAATGAATCGTCGCGTAGGTCTCCTCGCGGTGTCCATCGAAGCTCGGCGGCGCATCGGCCGGGATCATATAGGTCAGTGTTCCGCCGTGCTTGGGTGTCTCGTCGGCGTGTCCTGGAGTGCGGGCGGCCAGCGCCAGCGCCAGGCCGAGCCCGGCGCTCATCAACAAACGATACGTCTTCATTTCCCCTATTCCTTCCCTAGCGACTAGTTTCTTGAACCGATTTTAAGCGACCTGGCTGCAGGCGACCCAGTGGCCGGGCCTGAGCTCGCGCAGCTCCGGTGGCGCGCGCTGGCATTCGGCGACCGCGATTGGACAGCGCGGATGAAACACGCAGCCCGATGGCGGATTGATCGGGCTCGGCACTTCGCCCATCAGCGGCTGGAAGCTGCGGTCTGCCTCGACCGTCGGGTCGGGCACCGGCACCGCCGCGAGCAGGGCCTTGGTGTACGGGTGCAGCGGGTGGTCGAAGACCTCGTCGCAGCTGGCGAGCTCGACGACATGGCCGAGATACATCACCGCGACGCGCTGACAGAGATGCCGCACGACGGAGAGGTCGTGCGCGATAAAGAGATAGGTGAGGTGGAACTTCTCGCGCAAATCTTCGAGCAGATTGATGATTTGCGCCTGGATCGACACGTCGAGCGCCGACACCGCCTCATCGCAGACGATGAATTCCGGATCGACGGCCAGCGCGCGGGCGATGCCGACGCGCTGGCGCTGACCGCCCGACATCTCGTGTGGATAGCGGTCGGCGAAGCCAGGGTTGAGCCCGCACACGGACAACAGCTCGCGCACCCGCGCCTCGCGCCGCTTCGCGTCGGGCTCGATGCCATGCACCTTCATCGGCTCGCCGATGATCGCCCCGACTTTCTGCCGCGGGTTCAATGAGCTGTAGGGGTCCTGGAAGATGACTTGGATGCGCCGGCGCAGCGCCACCAGCGCCTTGCGGTCGAGGCCGGCGATATTCAGTCCGTCGTAAAGGATCGCACCTTCGGTCGGCGTTTCGAGGCGCAGGATGCAGCGGCCCATCGTCGTCTTGCCGCAGCCGCTTTCGCCGACGAGGCCCAGCGTCTCGCCGCGGCGGATGGAAAGGCTCACACCGTCGACCGCCTTGACCTCGCCGATCTTGCGGCGGGCGACGACCCCCTCGGTGATCGGGAAGTGCATCTTGAGGCCACGCACCTCGACAAGCGGCGCGGCCTCGCTTCTCGCCTCGGCAACGCTCATGCCGCTTGTCCCGCGTCGAGCGTCGCCAACTCGTGGCTGCGGAAGCAGGCGGCGAGCTGGCCCGGCGCGCCGGTCGGCTCGAGGCGCGGCGCGGCGATCGCGCAAACATCGATCGCAAAGCGGCAGCGCGGTCGGAAAGAGCATCCCGCGTCGAGCCGGGTAAGGTCGGGAGGCTGGCCTTCGATCGGATCGAGCCGGGCCTGGCGCGGCCGGTCGAGCCGCGGCACCGACTTCAGCAACGCCATCGTGTAGGGGTGCTGCGGGTGGTGATAGATCGCCGCCGACGGCCCGCTTTCGACGATGCGGCCGGCGTACATCACGTGCACTCGGTGCGCGTAGCGCGCGACGATGCCGAGGTTATGGGTGATCACGATCAGCGCGACGCCGAGCTGGTGCGTCAGCCGCTGCATCAATTCGAGGATTTGCGCCTGGATCGTCACGTCGAGCGCGGTCGTCGGCTCGTCGGCGATGATGAGCTTCGGCTCGCAGGCCAGCGCGATCGCGATCATCACCCGCTGGCGCATGCCGCCCGATAGCTGGTGCGGATACTGCTTGAGCCGACGTTTGGCGTCGGCGATGCCGACGAGCCCCAAAAGTTCCTCGGCGCGTTTTTCCGCCGCCGCGCGGTCGGTGCCGCGGTGCTGCTCGATCATCTCGGTGATCTGCCGGCCGATCGACAGCACCGGGTTGAGCGAGGTCATCGGCTCCTGGAACACCATGCCGATCTCGCCGCCACGCACCTCGCGCATCGCCGCGTCGGAAAGCTTCATGATGTCGCGTCCGCCGAACAGCACCTCGCCGCCCACGACGCGGCCGGGCGGGTTTGGGATCAGCCGCAGGATGGACAGGGCGCCGACCGATTTGCCCGAGCCGCTTTCGCCGACAACCGCCACGGTCTCGCCGGGATCGACCGTGTACGACACGCCGTCGACCGCGCGCACCACGCCGGCGCCGGTGCGGAACTCGGTGCGCAGATCGCGGACTTCCAGCAAAGGCGGCAAAAGTTCGTCTCCCCCTCGTGACCTTACATCAGGCTGACACTATTTTGCATGTTGCGCCGTTGGTAGCGGCACCCCGCCAGGGTGTCAATTACGGCGCGGAACCGTTGCGTTTCGTGTGCGGCCTCTCGCCGCAGGGGGGCGCTACACCCCGAAGGTGAACCGGCTGCCGGTGCTCGATTGCACGACCTGGCTCGGCATCGCGCGCAGCGCAACCTCGATAAAGGGTCGGCCGGTGCAGTGCATCGGAACAACGACATCGGGCGCCAGCGCCTTCAGCTCGGCGACGGTGTGCTCGATGTAGTCGGCCGGCGCCGCGCCGAGATGAAATCCGCCGATCACCGCGTGCACCTTCTCGACGCCGGAGACGGCTTGCGCCGTCTTGACGGTGTTGATGAGGCCGCAATGGCCGCAGGACGAGATTACCACCAGCCCGCGGCCTTGCACGACATAGCAGGTGGCGTGCTCATCGGGATGCTTGTCGAGGACCAGCCGGCCGCGCCGCTCGGCCTCGGTGAAATGGTCGAGCGGGGTGGGCTCGACCAGCGTCGTCGGGGTCACTTTCTCGAAGGATTGCCAGGCGATCGGTCCGCTGGTGAACGGGCCTTCAAGCGCATGAGCGTGCTCGCAGCATACGGTGTCGACATGCGCCGCCGCCAGGGCATCGCCGTCGAGCGCGCCGACCGAGACCTGCTCGGCGCCGCCGCGCGCGCCCGTCCACTTCTCGCGATAGGTCAGGTTGCCGGCGCCGGTGTAGAGCTTGAGATCGTCGCGCAGATTGGGCCGGTAATGTTCGACGAACCCCACCATCCCGCCGTAATGGTCACGGTGCGAGTGGCTCAAGATGAGCCCGTCGAGCTTTTCCGGCGCGATCCCGAGCAGGTCGAAATTGCGGTTCAGCACTTCGGGGGTGAAGCCGAAATCGAGCAGGTATTGGTGGCGTTCCCCGGCTGCCTCGGATGCGAGATGCAGCGACAGGCCCCATTCGCAAGCGAAGGTTTCCTTTTCGCGACCGGGCATGCGGCCGACATGCTCGATGCGGCAGTGCGGGTGTTCGGCCTTTGGCATGAAGATGTCGTGGTAGGAATCGACGACCAGGCGCACCGATAGCGAGCTGACGGTCGGGGCTTCAAAGGGCTTGGAGGAGGCGAGAGCCATCGTTTGTGCGTCCTTCGAGACGCCCACTTTGTGGGCGTCTTAGGATGACGATCTTTCTTCATGCCGGCAAACAAACCCGTCATGCTGAGGAGCGGTGTGCGAGCACCGCGTCTCGAAGCACGCGATGCATGTGGCGCTCATGGCCGATGAACTTGGATTGCCGCCGGGCGCCTTCGCCCGGATCGACGAGGAGGACGACGAGGCGTTCTACGAGCCGGCGCGGCTGGTCACCCATATCGACGATCATGCGGTGCGGGTGCTCACCGCGCTCTACCGCGAGGTCCTGCCGGCGGGTGGCGTTGTGCTCGACCTGATGTCGAGCTGGGTCAGCCACCTGCCACCCGATATCGACTACGCCGAGGTGATCGGCCATGGCATGAACGCCGAGGAGCTCGCCGCCAACAAGCGTTTGTCGCGCTGGTTCGTGCAGAACCTCAACCGCGATCCCAAGCTGCCGCTTGGCGACAGGAGCGTAGACGCGGCGATGATCTGCGTCTCGATCCAGTACTTGCAGCAGCCGGTCGCGGTGCTGCGCGACGCGGCGCGCGTGCTGCGGCCCGGCACGCCGCTCGTCATCAGCTTTTCCAACCGATGCTTCTGGACCAAGGCCGTCGCGGTGTGGCGCGGTCTCGACGACAACGGCCACGCCCGGCTGGTCGAGCTCTACCTGAACCGAGCCGGTTTCGAGCAGATCGAAACCCGCCGCCTCTGCCCGTATATCGAGGATGAGCAGGACCCGATGTACGCGGTCATCGGGCGGGCGCCGGAATAGTTGGTGCTGCGGAAATAGCGTTGCGTCCTTCGAGATGCCCACTTCGTGGGCTCCTCAGCATGACGGCGTTCTTTTCGGCACTACGAAAATCGTCATCCTGAGCGACTGTCTTGTTGGTCAAGCGGTTTGCCATGGTTTTTGGTCTCGCAGGATGGCGTTGAGGATGGTGACGAGTTTGCGCATGCAGGCGGTGATGGCGGCTTTGGGGGCTTTTCCGGCTTGGCG
>DATJSH010000171.1:0-23729 GCA_035504235.1 Allostellaceae bacterium
TGCCAAGCCGCGAGCGGTGCGGGCCCGCTGGCTGAAGCGATAAATATGCTCGGCGATATGCGGCGGCGGCTTCACCGCAAGGAACAGCGTATCCGGGCCGCCGGAAGCGTCCTCATCGGCCACCGCATATGGGTCGAACGCATCGCTCCAGAGGGCGATTTGGTGCGGGCGCGAAGCGGTTTCGGAGATCAGAGTGGGGGACATCTGACCAGGCCAAATTGGTGCTGGATGAGAACATATAGCGAACATTGCGCTGGCGTGCAAGCACAAAGCACCTACAGCGACATCGGCTCGATTACGGAGCGAGCAACGGCGACACCAGCAGCGAAGCGAGGAGACGCCCCGTCGCGTGGTCGGAATCGGCGAACCAGCCGGCATCCGAGCAGATGTTCATCGTGCCGAGCGAGCGGCCGCGAAAGCGAACCGGCACATTCATGATCGCACCGATGCCGAGGCTGAAGATCAGCTCGTGGTCGGTGAAGGCGGCGCGCACCTCGTCCGGCGAGTTGGCGATAAAGATCTCGCCGTCGTCGAGCACCCGCGCGCCCCATGGCGTGCCCAGCTTGGGCTTGCGGCCGCTGACCGAGTAGGCGTCGGGAAGGCTCGAATAAAGCCGCTCGACCTCCTGCGTCTCAGTGTGGAGGCGCATCACCGTAAACAGGCGAAAGCCGATCACCTGCGCCGCCAATTCCTCAACCGAGCGAAACACGGCGTCGGGTTCGGCAACGTTCGCCGTGACCTGCGCGACCTCGGCGATATCGGTGAGGATCAGGGTTCTTCGGATCATCGTGCCTCGGCGGAACGTGCTAGGTTCTCCGCGCCAAACGGAGGACATCGATCGTCATGAAAGTCGGTCTCTTCATCAACACGCAATACCCCGAAGGCGTCAACGTCGCGCAGCAGGTCCCGGCGATCATTGAGCAGGTGCGCGCGGCGCGCGAGGCCGGTTTTGCCTCGCTGTGGTTTCCGCATCACTGGCTGACCCACCCGATGCAGATGCTCCAGTTGACGCCGATGATGGCCTATGTCGCCGCAGAGGCGCGGGGCATGACGATCGGCCCCAACATTCTCATCCTGCCGCCCTTGAACCCGATGCACGTGGCCGAGGAAGCGGCGACGCTCGACGTGTTGACCGGCGGCAACTTCATCCTCGGTGTCGGGCTCGGCTACCGGCAGCCGGAGTTCGACGCGCTCGGCGTGCCGCTCTCCGAGCGCGCGCCGCGCTTCAACGAGGCGATCCCCTTGATGCGCCGGCTGTGGGTCGAGGACCGGGTCAACCATCGGGGCCGTTTCTACACGGTCAACGACGCCGGGATCAGTGTGAAGCCGGTGCGCGCCGGCGGGCCGCCGATCTATGTCGCGGCCCAGGCCGAGGTGCCGGTGAAGCGCGCGGCGCGGATCGGCGACGCCTGGCTCATCGTCAACATCCGCGGCATCCAGAACCTCGTCCCGCTGATGCAGACCTACCGCGCCGCCCTCAATGAATACGGCCGCACGCCGATCGAATATCCCATCACCATCGAGTGCTATGTCGGCGCCCGCCACGCGACCGCGCACGAGGAATGCCGCGGGCCGCTCGAATTCAAGTACAGCGCTTATGCCGCCTGGGGCATGGATCACAGCAGCTCGGGGTCGTTCGAGGATTTCGCCCGCGACCGCTTCATCATCGGCGATAAGGCGTCGGTGACGGCGGAGATTGCCCGTTACCGCGAGCTTTTGGGGGTCGATCATTTCATCATGCGCTGCGGCTGGCCCGGCCTGCCGCAAGAGCAGACGCTTGCGTCGATCAAGCGGCTCGGCGAGATTTTCGCGGCGTAGCGGCCTCCAGCGGCGCTAGCGCGAATATTGCAGTGTTTCCGTGCCCTGACCGTAGATGCGGATCGAAGTATCGGTGCCGGGGATGCGTATCGAGTGCGGAAAGCTGCCTTTGGCGACATCGGGGGCGGGCAGCGGTGTATCGGGCGCATCCGGTCCGTGATCGAGAAGGTCGAGCTTCTGCTGGAGCGCCTTGTCCGGGGGATCCGGGTGGGACAAATCGTCAGCCTGAGCGGCGACGGCTCCAACCAGCAACCCAGCCAGGACGAGCGTCCGGCAGGCTGTAGCCATCTTGAGAAAAATCGATCTGCGCATGCGGGTGTGCTTGTACCCCGGCTGTAGCCGGCTCGAGGTAGCAGACGCCCGCCGCACGCTCGTTAGACTGGGACGCGCTACCGCGGCCAATAGCTCGGCTGGCCGGAGGTTGGCGGCATGATCTGCGAGCAGGGTTGCGTGTCGCCTGGCCGTTTTTGCGGGCAGGCTGTCTGACCGCTGGTATATGGGTCGTAGCTCCACAACGGCGGCAGGGCCTGCGCCGGCGAGATCAGCGGCGCATAACCATACGGCGCAGGCGGCTGATAGAGCGCCTGTGCGCTTGCGGCGAGTGTCGAGCCGCCCAGCAATAGCGCGGCGAGAAGGATCGTTTTCATCCGCATCACCCATATTTCCGTCGCAGTTATTTGGGGTGGTGCCCGGCATGAGGCAACCCGGCATGCCCGCTCTCCGATCAACACGCGAGGTCGAAGCGGTCGGAGTTCATCACTTTGTCCCATGCCGCCGCAAAGTCCCGCGCGAACTTCTCCTTTGAGTCAGCGCACGCATAGACTTCCGCGAGGGCGCGCAGCTGCGAATGCGAGCCAAAGATCAGGTCGACGCGCGTCCCGGTCCACTTGACCTCGCCCGTCTTGCGATCGCGGCCCTCGTAGACGCCTTCCGAACTCGCGGACGGCTGCCACTCCGTCGCCATGTCGAGCAGGTTGACAAAGAAGTCGTTGCTCAGCGTCTCCGGCCGCTTCGTGAAGACGCCGTGCGCGGATTTGCCGGCATTCGCGCCAAGCACCCTGAGACCGCCGACGAGCACCGTCATCTCCGGCGCCGTCAGCCCCAGCAATTGCGCACGGTCGACCAACAGCTCTTCGGGTGACAGGCGCTGCGTGCTGCGGAGGTAGTTGCGGAACCCGTCGGCGGCCGGTTCGAGCGGCTCGAACGAGTCGACGTCGGTCTGTTCTTGCGACGCGTCCATGCGCCCCGGCGCGAATGGCATTTTGACGTCTTGCCCAGCATCCTTCGCCGCTTTCTCGATCGCCGCGCATCCGCCGAGAACGATCAGGTCGGCCAGCGAAACTTTTTTCCCGCCGGACGCTGTCGCGTTGAAATCGCGCTGGATCGCTTCGAGCGTCAGCAGCACTTCGGCGAGCTGCGCCGGCTGGTTGACCTCCCAGTCCTTTTGCGGCGCGAGGCGGATGCGGGCGCCGTTGGCGCCGCCGCGCTTATCGGTGCCGCGGAAGGTCGATGCCGACGCCCATGCCGTCGAGACCAGCTGAGACACCGATAGGCGGGAAGCGAGGATCTTCGCCTTCAGCGCGGCAATGTCTGCGTCGCCGATCAGCGGGTGATCGACGGCCGGGATCGGGTCCTGCCATGGCAGCTCTTCCTTGGGCACGAGCGGGCCGAGATAGCGCGCGATCGGGCCCATGTCGCGATGCGTCAGCTTGAACCAGGCGCGCGCAAACGCGTCGGCGAACTCTTCCGGGTGCTCCAGAAAGCGCCGCGCGATCTTTTCGTATTCCGGGTCGAAGCGCAGCGCGAGGTCGGTGGTCAGCATCGTCGGCACGCGGCGCTTCGACGGGTCGAACGCATCGGGGATCGTCGCCTCGGCGCCCTTCGCCTGCCATTGATGTGCGCCGGCTGGGCTTTTGGTCAGCTCCCACTCATAGCCGAACAGGGTCTCGAGGAAATCGTGGCTCCATTTTGTCGGCGTCTTGGTCCAGGTGACGTCAATGCCGCTGGTGATCGCGTCGGCGCCCTTGCCCGTGCCGTAACTGCTCTTCCAGCCAAAGCCCTGCTGTTCGATGCCGGCGCCTTCTGGCTCCGCGCCGACCAGCGCCGCGTCACCCGCGCCGTGGGTCTTGCCAAAGCTGTGGCCGCCGGCGATCAGCGCCAGGGTCTCCTCGTCGTTCATCGCCATGCGGGCGAAGGTCTCGCGGATGTCGCGCGCCGCGGCGACCGGATCGGGCTTGCCGTTCGGCCCTTCCGGGTTGACGTAAATGAGGCCCATCTGGACCGCGCCGAGCGGGCTTTGCAGGTCGCGGTCGCCAGTATAGCGCTCGTCGGCCAGCCATTTGCCTTCGGGTCCCCAATAGATCGACTCGTCGGGCTCCCAGACCTCCTCGCGCCCGCCGCCAAAGCCGAACGTCTTGAAGCCCATCGATTCGAGCGCGACATTGCCGGCGAGGATCATCAAATCGGCCCAGGAGATTTTCCGGCCGTATTTCTGCTTGACCGGCCATAGCAGCCGGCGCGCCTTGTCGAGGTTCGCGTTGTCGGGCCAGCTATTGACCGGGGCAAAGCGCTGCTGACCGGCGCCGCCGCCACCGCGCCCATCGCCGATGCGGTATGTGCCGGCGAGGTGCCACGCCATCCGGATGAAGAGCCCGCCGTAATGGCCAAAGTCGGCCGGCCACCAATCCTGCGAATCCGTCATCACGGTGTGCAGGTCCTGGATCACGGCGTTGAGGTCGAGGCTGTTAAATTCTTTGGCGTAATCGAAGCCCTCGTCCATCGGATTGGACTTGGCCGAGTGCTGGTGGAGCACTGAAAGGTCGAGCTGATTCGGCCACCAGTCGCGGTTGGTGTGTGCGCGCGCGCCGGAGAACGGGCACTTACTTTCCTCTGCCATGGGGGGCTCCTAGATTAGAATATTTCTAATAGCTAGGATCGCGTGGAGCGCGTGTCAATCGGGCGAGGCCATGTGGCTGATATTATTGGGCGGTTGCGCCCAAGCCGAACAGCGCGGTGTAACGCTCGGGTTTGAAACCGATCTCGAGCTTGCCGTCGACGTCGAGGACCGGCCGTTTGATCATCGAAGGCTGGGCGACCATCAGCGCGATCGCCTTGTCCGGCGTCAGATCGCCCTTGGCCGCGTCGGGGAGCTTACGAAACGTCGTGCCGGCCCGATTGAGCACCGTCTGCCAACCCACCGCGTTGCACCAGCGTGTCAGTTCCGCTGCCGTCACAGCCGCTTTCTTGTAGTCGTGAAAGTCGTAGGCGACGCCGCGCGCGCCGAGCCATTTGAAGGCGTTCTGCATCGTGTCGCAATTCTTGATGCCATAGATTCTGACGGTCATTTCGCGGCCTCTTTCTGTTCGATCTTGCATACGGTAGTGGCAATGAAATCGACTAAATCTTCGAAATATACGGAACGATCTTATTGTCTGTTTTAAGCGGCGCCTGGATGACTAAGCGGGGATTGCGCGGATCCAGCGATATGTCTTTGAGCGCGAGTGTCGCGTACGTAAATGCCGAAAGCGTTTGTTCATGGTCCCCCTCTCGATAACACCATACCTATACGCCCTCGATCCGTGTCCGCTCGCGCGCAGAGAAAATACCAGCAGCCCTTAACCGGCAGGATCAGACGAGGTTGGAAGCGGCGCCGTCACGCCCAGACCGTGGAGCCATCTGTAATACGTGTCGCGGCCTCGAGGGAAGGTATGTATCGCGCGCCCCTCGTTCCGATAATCCGGACGGCTTGGCAATTAATTGACCGACGAGGGCCGCGCCGGGGAGCTAAAACGCAGGCCGGCGCAAGGCTTGCAAGCGGCGCTTCAATGGCTGCGCGTGGAGCGACCAATGGCAGGGCAACCGAATATCGTTTTCTTTCACGTTGATAACCTTGGCATGGGTGAACTCGGGTGCTACGGCGGCGGTATCCTGAGAGGCGCTGAAACCAGGCGTATCGATAACTTCGCCAAAGAGGGCGTGAAGCTGACGCATTACGTCGTCGAGCCGCAATGCACGCCGACGCGCTCGGCCCTGATGACGGGGCGCTACCCGATCCGCTCCGGGAACCACACGATCGCCCTCGGCGGCAATGCCGGCGGTCTCGTCCGCTGGGAGATCACGATTGCCGAAATCCTCTCCGCGGCCGGATACGCCACTTCATGTCTGGGAAAATGGCATATCGGCGCCGAAGACGGGCGCTGGCCCACCGACCACGGCTTCGACGAATGGTACGGCCCGCTGCGCACGTATGATGAGTGCATGTGGCTGGAAGACCCGCATTATGTGCCGGAGCGCGACGGCTATTCCCACATGCATGAGGGCCGCAAGGGAGAAGGCTGCAAACCCATTCTGTCGCAGCAGTTGACGATGGAAATGAAGAAGATGTGCGACCTGGAATACCAGAAGCGCGCGCTCGACTTCATGGACCGCAGCGCCGCCGCCGGCAAGCCGTTCTACCTCTATTTCAACCACTCGCTGATGCACTTCCCGATGACCCCGCGCGACGAGTTCGCCGGGAAGAGCACTAACGGCGAGTGGGGCGACTGCTTGTTGATGCTCGATCACGATTTCGGCGTGCTGGTCGACAAGGTCGAGCAGTTGGGGCTTTCCGACGACACGATCATTGTGTTCTGCGGCGATAACGGCGCCGAGGACCATCTGGTCGGCCGCGGCACCGGCGGGTTCTTCGACGGGTCCTATTTCAGCTCGGCCGAGGGCGGCATCCGCACGCCGTTCCTGATCCGCTGGCCGGGGCACATTAAGCCCGGCACCGAAAGCAACGAGATGGTGCACGTCGTCGACATGTTTACGACGCTGCTCGGCTTTGCTGGCTGCGAGGCGCCGAGCGACCGGATCATTGACGGCGTCGACCAGGGGCCCTTCTTCCTCGGCCGGCAGGAAACGTCGAACCGCGAGGAATGCATGGTCTGGCTCAACGAAGAACTGCACGCGATCAAGTGGAAGGACTTCAAGATCAACTTCAAGCGCCAGCAACATTTTCACGATCCCGAGCTGCCGCTGGGCTTCGCGCGCATCACCAACCTCAAGGAAGACCCGAAAGAGCGGGAGCCGGTCAACCAGCGCTATGTGCGCTGGTGGGTGATGCAGCACGCCCACCGCGTCGTGCGGGCGTTCGAGGAGAGCAAGCAGCGCGAGGAGCTGATCCCGACCGGGTCGCCGATCGACTATGTGCCGAGGCCGTATCGTTGAGCCTGGCCGCGCCGTCGCCCGCAGCTGCGTCGGTTGCGAGGACGCGGCGCGGAAAATCGGCCGACCGCGGGGCCATGACCTGGATTCCCGGCGGTGGCTTCTTGATGGGCTCGAACAATTTCTACCGTGAGGAGCGGCCGGTACACCGCGAGATGGTCGACGGGTTCTGGATCGACACCCATCCGGTCACCAACGCCCGGTTCCGACGATTTGTCGACGCGACGGGCTACGTGACCCTTTGCGAGCGACCCCCAGACCCCGCGGCTTACCCGGACGCCGATCCGGCGCTTCTCGCACCTGGGTCATTGGTTTTCCGCCAGCCACCGGGCCCGGTAAGCCTGCGCGACAATCGAGCCTGGTGGGAATATGTGCCGGGCGCTGATTGGCGGCACCCGGAAGGCCCGGACAGCACAATCGACGATCGCGATGATCACCCGATAGTCCATATCGCTTATGAAGATGCTGTCGCCTACGGGGCCTGGGCCGGCAAGGAACTGCCGACCGAAGCAGAGTGGGAATATGCCGCGCGCGGCGGCCTGGACGGCGCCGTCTACGCCTGGGGTGACGAAGTCGCGCCTGACGGCCGGCTTATGGCCAATACATGGCAAGGCCGCTTTCCGTGGGAGAATCTTGAAATCGACGGCTATGCCGGCACATCTCCGGTCGACGCCTTTCCGGCGAACGGCTACGGCCTCCACGACATGACCGGCAATGTCTGGGAATGGACCGCGAGCGAATTCGCGTCCGCGAGGGACGGCCGCGTCAAGACGTCATGCTGCGCGCCGGGCGAGCGTGCCACGGATACGCGGCGGGTCGTGAAGGGCGGTTCCCATCTTTGTGCGCCGAACTATTGCCTGCGCTACCGCCCGGCGGCGCGGCAGGGCGAGGCGCTCGATACGTCTACCTGCCATATCGGGTTTCGCTGCGTCATTCGAGCATAGACGCACCGGGCGATCCGAAACTGCCAAGGACCAAATTGATACGATGCGAAGTGACGGGCGCCGAGGCAATCCTGAACCTGGGTTCGCTCGGCGGCCTCCCAAATACACGCTGATCGGCAGTACCTTACGCGATCGCATCCTGACGGGCCATTACCGCCCCGAGATGCAACTCCCTTCAGAAAGCGCCCTGCAAGCGGAGTTCGGCGTCAGCCGCGTCACGATCCGCCTGGCGCTGGACGTCCTGCGTCGCACCGGTTTCGTGGAGAGCCGGCAAGGTAAGGGCTACCTCGTGCAGCCGATGCGCGCGTTGCATGACCTCGGGCGGCTGCGCGGTTTTGGCGAGATCATGGCTGCCGTCGGAGTCGAGGCCCATTCGATCGTTGTCGACATTGTCGAGGGCCCTCCCTCGACCGAAGTCCTGCGCGCGCTCCACCTGGACCGAGGCGCCGAGGTCGTGACCATCCGGCGAGTGCGGATGGCCGGTGGGGTGCCGCTGTCTTTCGACGTCAGCCATTTTCCCGTCGATATCGGGCGGCAGCTGGCGAAGCTCGATCTAGCTCGCTCCGATATTTTCGTGCTGATCGAGGACGTGCTCGACGTCGGTCTCGGCTTTGCCGATCTCACGCTCGACGTCGGCGCCGCGGATGACGATGCGGCCGCGCATATCGACGTGCGAAAAGGGGAACCGCTGCTGCGGATCACGCGGCTTACTTACGACATCAAGCGACGACCAATCGATTTTGAATATCTGTTCGCGCGTCCCGGCGCGTTCAAGTTCGGCGTGCGAGTGCCACGCGGGTAGCGACTTGTATTAATGAGCGCTAAAAACGTTGCCAAATATTTGGGCATGCTGACGAACCGAAGGTTACGAAAGCAGCGGCAACACTGCCAGCTGGCTTGCACCCCAAAATAAAACAATACGCCTTGCCAAGAACTTACGCAGATTGGCCGCGAGTGCGTCGCGCTGGCACATCGCTTGCCCCTTTAACGTCAGCAATTAAGACGAGCTTCGCGAGGGGAAGACGATGCTGTTTCGATGCTTGGCAGCTGTCGCGGTAGCGGCTGCGTTGGCCGTTCCCGCGGCGGCCGAAACAATCGACATTGCCATCGGTCACCAGAGCATGTGTACGGATACCTACACCGCGGGAATCATCGTCAAAGAGCTTGGGCTTCTCGAAAAGCACCTGCCGCATGACGGTAAATATTCCGGCGTCACCTACAACATCACGTGGAATGACTACAGTTCAGGTGGGCCGATCACCAACGAGATGCTGGCCGACAAGCTGCAATTCGGGGTGATGGGCGACTATCCGCTGATCGTCAACGGCGCCAAGTTTCAGCAGACCGACAGCCTGCGTTCGCTTTACGTCGCCGGCACCGGCTACAATCTCAAGGGCTCGGGTAACGGCGTCGTCGTCCCGGTCTCCTCCAACATTTACAGCCTGAAGGATCTGAAGGGGCATTCGGTTTCGGTGCCCGTCGGCAGCGCAGCCTGGGGCATGCTCGTGAAGGCGCTAGGCGACGACAAGATGAGCCTTTCCGACATCGATTTGAAGAACCAGGCGCCCGCGGTGGGCGCCGCCAACATCCAGACAATGAAGGTCGACGCGCACGCCGATTTCTGTCCGTGGTCGGAGATCATGGAGTACCGCGGAACCGGCCGGAAAATCTACGACGGCAGTCAGACCGGCATCCCGTATCTGCACGGTCTCGTCGTCCGCAAAGACTTCGCCGACAAATATCCCGAGATCGTCGTCGCGTTTGTCGAAGCGATCTACGACGCGGGCAAATGGGTCGAAAAAGACCCGATGGCCGCGACCGAGCAGATGGAGAAATGGACGGGTGTCGAGAAGGAGGTGCTCTACCTCTATTTCTCGAAGGGCGGTCTCTTGACGCTCGACCCGACACTCAAGCCGCAATGGATCGACGCGCTGAAGTTCGATCAGAAGGTGCTGGAAGACGCCAAGTTGTCGCCGCCGCTCGACTTCCAGTCCTGGGTCACCGACAGCTATATCCGCGCCGCGTACAAAGCGATGGGGCTCGATTACGACAAGGATGTCGCAAAAACCGTCGATCCTCTCATTGCCAACAAGGACATGCCGAACGAAATCTGGCATGCGCGCGACGGCATCAAGGACTACGCCAGCGTCAAAGATTTCCTGAAGGCGGTCGGCAATTTCGAGGCCACGGGCGCCAAGCTCAATGCGACCTACACCTACGATCGCACCACCGGGCTCAAGATGTTCGGCAAATCAGGGTTCTACGTCGAGGGACCCGACGGCACCTATACGGCCTTCCTGCGCAAGGAAGAGGCCGACGCGTATGCCGACAGCGTCAAAGGCAAGGTGATGAGCTTCGACCAGGCCATCGCCAGTATCATGTCGTAATCCCCCAACCAGCCTAGCCGCGGGAACCCCGCGTGGAGTCAAGGGCATGAGCGCTGAAGCCGATGTCGATCTTGGTCATGCCGACGAGCACGATGCCGCGCCGTCACGCCTCGCCGCGACACTGCGCGATAAGCTACTGGCGACCGGACAAAGTTGGGGCATCCGCATCTTCGCGGTGCTGATGGGCCTGGTGCTGTGGTATTGGGCGGCGCGGTCGCATCTCGATTTCTACATCCGCTTCGACAACATCCCTTCGCCGGTCGCGGTCGGGAGCGCGTTCTGGCAGCACCTGCACGAGACGAAATTCTACATCCATATCGCGGTCAGCATGCGCCGCATTCTGTTCGGTTACGGGCTTGCCTCGCTGGTCGGGATATTCCTCGGTCTGATCATGGGCCGCTCGCGGTTCGCGCGCGATTTCCTCATCCCGTATATCGAGCTGCTGCGGCCGATCCCGGCGGTGGCGTGGATTCCGCTCGCTATCCTGATGTGGCCGACCGAGGAATCCTCGATCATCTACATCACCTTTCTCGGCGCGCTGTTCCCGATCGTGCTGAACACGATCCACGGGGTCGAGCAGACGCCCGAGGTGCTGGTCCGGGCCGCGCAATCGCTCGGCGCGCGGCGCGTGCAGATCTTCTGGCACGTGGTGATTCCCGCGGCGCTGCCGAGCATCGCCGCCGGCCTGTCGATCGGCATGGGTGTCGCGTGGTTCGCGATCCTCGCCGGCGAGATCATCAGCGGCCAGTACGGCATCGGCTACTTCACGTGGAATGCATACTCGCTGATCAACTACCCCGACATCATTGTCGGCATGCTGATGATCGGCGTTTTGGGAACGGCGTCGGCCTATGCGGTGCGGCTGTTGACCTGGCCGCTCCTGGCCTGGCAGCGCCGGACGCGATGACCAGCTGGACCATCGTGCGCGACACGATCGGGCGCCACCGCCGCGCCTGGTTGACGATGACGCTCGGTTTCACGGCGCTCTACCACGCGATCATGATGGTCAGCGCCAGTCTGAGCACCGGTCACTGGCCGAACTACATCCGCTTCTACAATTGGCCGGCCAACGTACTGCGGATCATCCACGCGACGCCCTCCCTCACCGACATGCCGTCGATCATCAACGATGAGTGGCTGATCGAGACCGGCGCGATCAACTACCACTACGGCCACGGGATCGCCGAGTGGAGCCTCGCGGTGATCCCGTCGCATGTTCTGGTGGCGCTGCTGCTGTCCGCGCTGGTGGCGACAAGCATCCTGCTGCTCAAGCGGTCACGCGAATTCTGCCCGCTGGCCGAGCGTGGCGCGGGCGCCGCCGCTACTGGCGTCGGCGCGCTCTTTGTCGGCACCGCCAACATCACGATGACGTGGGTGGCATGCTGCGCAACCCCATCCTGGGTCGTCGGACTGTCATTGCTGGGAATCGAGACAAGCTCGGCATATGCGCTGCTGCCGTATGGCAATGCGCTGGTTGCCGGCGGATTTGCCGTGCTGGCGCTGACGACCTGGTGGCTCGCCTGGCGGTGCGTGCCGCGGCCTCCACGCGAGCCGTCGCTGCTGCCGAAGTCTTTGTTGCCTCAAGACCGATAAGGGGTGCCGCATGCTTGCCCAGGTCGTCAAACTCGAGAACCGCGCGGCGCCGAGGCCACAGCCGAACTCCCGCGTCCCGCCCCAGAAGGGCCACGTGCTGATAGACCGCGTGTCGGTCGTTTTCGGGCGTGGGGCCAATACGCACGCTGCGGTCGAGGAGACCTCGCTGGACATCGCCCCGGGCGAGTTCGTCTGCCTGCTCGGACCCTCGGGCTGCGGCAAGTCCACGCTGCTCAACTGCGTCGCCGGTTATGTCGCGCCGTCGCGCGGCACGGTGACGGTCGACGCGGAGGCGATCACCAAACCGGGCCCCGATCGCGGCATGGTCTTCCAGCAATATTCGCTCTTTCCCTGGAAGACCGTCCTCGACAACGTCGCCTTCGGCCCCCGCGTCGCTGGCCGTGCCGACGGCGAAGCGATTGCGCGCACTTTTCTCGACATGGTCGGGTTGTCGCGCTTCGCCACGCGCTATCCAGGCGAGTTGTCGGGCGGTATGCAGCAGCGCGTCGGCATCGCCAGGGCGCTAGCCAATTACCCCCGAGTCCTTCTGATGGACGAGCCGTTCGGCGCGCTCGACGCGCAGACCCGTCTGGTGATGCAGGAGGGCCTGCTGCGCATCTGGGGCGAGTTCGGCATCACCGTGATGTTCGTGACCCACGATATCGACGAAGCGTTATTCCTTGCCGACCGCGTGCTGGTGATGAGCGCCAGCCCCGGCCGCATCATCGCCGATCTCGCGGTGCCGCTCGCCCGCCCCCGCAGCCCGGAACTCGCGACGGAGGACGCCTTTATCCGGCTGAAGCGGGAATGCCTCGAGCAAATCCGGGCCGAAAGCATGCGGGCTTTCGATCAGCAGAACCGGTGATCTGGCGAAGCCCCGGTGCCGCCCATGCCCTCGCTCTGTTCATTCTCTGCTCCGCCACGGCAGCCCCTGACGTGGCGGACGATGCGATCGGCGGCGACATGATCGTCACCAAGGACATGAAACCCTGGGAGGGGTGCGGCGAATGCCACGACCTTGATGGCGTCGCGCCGAACGGGCATTTCCCCAATCTGGCAGGACAGATGACGGCTTATTTCCTCAAGGCAATGGAAGATTTTCGCAGCGGCCAGCGGAGCAACGACCACGGTCAGATGGGGGTGTCGGCCCGCGAGACGACGGGCAAGACGCTTGACCAAGTGGCAGCGTATTTCGCCTCGCTACCGCCTCCCGCGCCGCAATCGACTAGCGCGCTGGAGCCCGTGGAGGTCGCGCGTGCGCAGCGTCTCGTCGAGCGGGGCAACTCCGCTGCTCGGATACCGGCCTGCGACGGCTGTCATGGGCCAAAGCCGAAGCATGAGTTCGTCGCGCCATGTCTCGAAGCCCAGCAGGCACCGTATCTCGAAAAGGAGCTCGGCGATTTTGCTGGCGGTCGACGCACCGACGACCCGGACCGGGTCATGCAAAAGATCGCGCGCCGTCTTACCGGAGACGACGCTCACGTCGTGTCCGTCTACCTCGCCAGCCTGGCGCGGCGGAGTGGGGTGTGCGGAGCGCAGCGGTGACGAAAGAGGACAAGCAAGTCCCGCTGCGCGCGCTCTATCTCGCCGAGTTCATCGGCGAGTTGGACGAAGGAGCTAGCTTTCTCGCGCGCCTCTCGGCCGAGGCGCTGCAGACCGTGCGCGGCCTCGGCCGCATCGTCCGCTTCGCGCGCGGCGAGACTGTCTTCCTCCAAGGCCAGCCGCACGAGGGCATTTTCCTGATCGAAGCCGGAGTGGTGCGCAGCTACTACACCGGGCCTTCGGGGCGCGAGATAACCTTGGCTTATTGGACGCCTGGGCATTTTGTCGGCGGCCCGGAAATGTTTCGCGGCGGGCTGCATATTTGGTCGGGTACCGCCGCAGAAGATTGCAGCCTGCTCTATCTCAGCGGTGCCGCCATCCGCCATCTCGTCGAATGTTTGCCGCAATTCGCGATCGGTTTGATCGAAGGCCTGGTCGCCAAAAGCAAGTGCTACTCGGCTCTGGTGCAGATGCTAGGGACCCGTTCCGCGACCCAGCGCTTGGCCCAGCTCCTCGTCATCCTCGGCGAGCTTTACGGCAAGCCGGGCCACCTCCGTTCCAGCCGTTTGGTCGTGCAGCGCAAGGTAACGCACGACCAGCTCGCGGCGATCGTTGGCGTCACTCGGCAATGGGTAACAACGACGCTCGACCGCTTTCAGCGCCAAGGGGTTGTCTCCGTCAGTCGGCAAGCCATCGTGGTCGAGAGACCCGACTTGCTGGCCAAGCTGGCGGCTTAGCTCGAGGCGCGGCCCTTGCCGAGAATGCGAAAACAGCATTACCGCGATCGAGTCCGTTTCGGGCAAGAAAGAGTTATGAACGTCGTTGTGATTGCCGCTGCCGTCGCCGTTTATGGCACGTCGGCATTGCTATGGCCTGATCTACTAAGACAAGTAATCAGCTCGCTGAAGATACTGGTTCGAACTTATGCGGGATTTTGAGCTGGTGCGCCGCGCTTCGTCATCGCGACCAGCGCCTGCGCCAGCTCGCCGTCGGGGCGCGCCAGCGTTTCGAGAATCGTGAAGTGGTTGGTGCCTTCGACCGGGCGGAGGCACCCCGGCAAGCCCTGCTCGGCCCATGCCTGCGCGTAGGTAATCGATTGCCGGCGCAACTCTGGCAGTTCCTCGCTACCGTAGGCGACGATCAGCTCGCCCGCCCTCGGCGGCAGGTGCAATAGCGGGGAATTGCGCTCCGCTTCCTCCTCGTCGAGCCCCAGCCTGTCGTTGAGGTAGTTGAGGCGGATCGGTTCCAGATCGTAAATGCCGCTGATCGCGAGACCGCCACGCACTGCCGAAAGCGGCATCGTCATCGCCGTCAGCTGCCCGCCGGCCGACCAACCGGAAACATAGAGCCTGTCGGCGTCCGCGCCGAACCCCGCAAGGTGTTCGGTCAGCCACAGTACGGCCCGTCGCACCTCGGCGACGATGCGGTCGAGCCGAGCCTCCGGAGCCAGCGTATAGCCGGCGAGAGCGACGTTGATGCCAAGCGCCAAAAGGCCTTCTGCTAGAAAGGCGAACCCCTCCTTGGCGTTCATCTGCCAATACCCGCCATGAATGAAGAGCAGGGTCGGTGTGTTCGCGTCGCTGGCGAGAAACAGGTCGAGCCGCTCGCGCGGGGCGTCGCCGTATTTGAGGTCGAGATGTTGCGGCCGCTCTGCCCGCAGACGTGCGCTGCGCATGGCCCAGTCGGAGACGATTGCGTCGCGCTCCCGGACGGCGGCCGAGTTGTTGTAGGCGGCGTCGAGTTGGGTGCGGTCCATTGCACGGTAAAGCATGGCCTGTCTCCTCGGTGGCGGCGCAGGCGGCCGCGACATACCGGTGAGTGACCGATTTATGGGCATGGGCACGGCGCTTGCAAAGCAACCTTGCAATACGCGATCCAGTTCCTCAACCCAGGGGATTCCGATGATCCCAGAAACCTGCGAGCCATTGAGCGTCGCCGATAACATACTGATCGCACGCATTAATTTGTGTTGCGCCGCGTTCGGCCTGTTCGTCTTCGCATTGCTGGCGGACGAACTCAGCATCGCGGGCAAGGCCCTGGTGCTGCTGGCAAGCGCGGTTGTGGTATTTCTGGCATGCCACATGGACACGGTCTTTCGCCGGTTCGATCGGGGGCATCAGGGTGGGGGACTCCACGTCTCGATCGACCACTACCTGATCCTACTCTGATCGATCCGGCAGGGACCCCGCCGGAAGGTCGGGCGTTCCAGCCGGGGACTGACGCTAGCCTTCTCGATCCCTACCGGCGGGCTCGGGGGTGCGGCACGCGTTATCGCCGAGGGGGCCGGCGGCGCGAGCCGCATTGTGACGTGCAATACCCCGGTCGCGGCGGCGCCTCAGAGGGCAAGGGGAACCGAGGCCCGCACATGGCGGAGATACCCGCGGAACCCTGGTCGTTCAATCGGTCCGCGCCGCGGATCACTGGCGTCGTCCCGCCGCATGCGGCCTAATCGACGCCCCCATTGGCGTTGGCATGTCACTTGCGATCCGTCGCAAAAGCGCCTGGTCTTGGCCGCAGTTGCTGAAGGGGAGCTAAGGAATGGCGATTTCTCGTCGCGCCGTGATAGGCGCCGGTCTCACATTGCCGCTCGCCGCGCGCCTTGGCACACCTGCGCGCGCGGCCGACGCAGTCACGATCCGGATGGGCGTGCTGAAGCTCGTCCACTCGATCACGCCCTATTTTTACGAGCGCTTCCTGCCGGCCGGGTACAAGATCGAGATCATCCCGTTCTCCACCCCGACCGACGGCAAGGATGCGGTCGTCACCGGATCGGTCGATTACGGAACGTTTGGCATCGCCGCGGCGATACTGGGCGCGGCGAGCAGCCAGCCGGTGGCTGTGTACGGCTCCGAGTGCAACAAGGGCATGGCGGTGGTCGCGCGCAAGAGCGACCCGATCAACGACATCACCGATCTGAAGGGCAAGAAGGTCGGGATCCTGACCGGCACGACGCAACAGGTGTTTTTCCTCGAACGCCTGCGCATGGTTGGCATGAAGGAGTCTGACATCGTCTCGGTGCGCATCGGCTTCGCCGACATGCCCGCGGCGTTGCAGCGCGGCGACATCGACGCGTATGTCGGCGCCGAACCCGGACCCAGCCTGTCCCTCGTCAGCGGCGTCGGCAAGATTGTCGAATATCCGTATTCAACCCCGATGGGCAGTCTCAATATGATCGTCGCCACGCATCGCGACCGCCTCCGGGACAAACCGGATGAGGTCGTCATGATGCTGAACCTGCAGCGTCAGGCGAGCGGCTACGCGATGTCGAAGCCGGACGAGATTGTCCAGATGACAGTGGCCAAGCTCGGCCTCGACAAGGCCGCGGTGGCGCGAGCGGTCGACAACGTCGAGCTGAACTGGCAGATGGCCCCGAAGATGATCGAAGAGGTCAAGGCCTACGCCGATCACATGCTCGAACTGCGGCAAATCCGCAATCTTCCGGATTTCGGTGCGCTGCTCGATACGGTTCCGTCGGAGCGGCTGGCAAAGGCCTGAGCCGCGCCATGAAGAGGCGTTCGCCGAGCCGCCCCGGCGGGCTGGCGCTGGTTGTGCCGGCTCTCCTGCTCGCCGCGTGGTGGACTGTAACGCGGAACGATCCACGCGGTCTGATCCCGCCGCCTGACCAAGTCCTGCGTGAACTCGGCGATCTCGTCGGTCTCGCCGGCGACAACGACGAGTTCAGCGGCAGCCTATGGTTGAACCTCGCGACCTCGGCTTTGCGCGTCTATGGCGGGTTTCTGCTGTCGGCTTGTCTCGGCTTGTCGCTGGGGATGCTGATAGGGCGTCTGAAGCTGGTCCAGGGTCTGCTCGATTCTACATTGCAAATGCTGCGGCCGATCCCGGTTACGGCATGGCAGCCGCTGTTCCTGATCCTGTTCGGACTCGGCTCGCGCTCGGCGACGTTGCTCGTTGCGCTGGGTTGCTTTTATCCGATCCTGGTCAACACGATTTTCGGCGTGCGCAGCGTCGAGCCGCGGCTGATCGAGGCGGCAACAATGCTCGGCGTTTCACGCACGGCGCTATTCCCGAAGGTCGTTCTGCCGTCAGCGCTTCCGGGAGTCTTCACCGGCCTGCGCCTCGGGCTCGGGTTTGCCTGGGTCGTCATCGTCGTCGGCGAGTTGAGCGGCGTGCGCATCGGCCTCGGCGCGATGATCGAGAATGCGCGCGAAGTCTCCCGCACCGATGTTGTGATCGCCGGCATGATTGTGATTGGTCTGGCGGGTTTCCTTTCCGACCAAATGATCCGCGCGCTGGGCCGTTGGCTGCTTCGATGGAGCCCGCAACATGGCTGAGTTGCTCGTCGAGCGGGCGCGGTCCCGGACGCTTGCCGCGACCGCTAGAGAAGCTGACGAGCCGATCCTGCGCATCCTCGATGCGCACAAGCGGTTCGCTGCGCCCGGCGGCGAGATCGAGGCGCTGCGCGCCGTCAACCTGTCCGTCAGGCACGGCGAATTCATCTGCCTAATCGGCGCTTCGGGCTGCGGCAAGTCCACGCTGCTGCGCATGGTCGGCGGCTTTGAGGTGCCGACATCCGGCCTGGTGTTGATGAACGGCGAGCCAGTCATGCGCCCGGGGCCGGATCGCGGCATGGTGTTCCAGGATTATGGCCTGTTCCCGTGGCTATCGGTCCGGCGCAATATCGGTTTTGGCCCCGCTGCACGGGGCATTCCGAAACCACAGGTTGAGGCGATCGTCGACCGCTTCATCGCGATGATTGGCCTTGCCCGGTTTGCCGACGCGTATCCCCATCAGCTTTCCGGCGGGATGAAGCAGCGCGTGGCCATTGCCCGGGTGCTCGCCAACGATGCGGCCGTCATCCTGATGGACGAACCGTTCGGCGCGCTCGACGCGATGACCCGCGAGCGGCTGCAGAGCGAGTTGCTGTCGCTGTGGGAAGCGACGGGGCTGACCGTTCTGTTCGTCACGCATGCCATCGAGGAGGCAATCCTGCTCGCCGACAGGGTCGTCGTCATGTCGCCAAGGCCAGGCCGCATCACCGCAGACGTGCCGATCCGGTTGCCGCGCCCGCGTGACGTCATGTCCGCGACATTCAATGAATTGCGACGCGAAGTGGCGGCACTATTGCAGGATTCGCTCGCCGGCGATCATTGACCGCGTCTGCGGCAGGGCGCGCGGCGACGATTTCCGGCGTCGAGCGCCTACGACGTCCGGAGCCGGCGGCGCCGTCCAACCGGAAAGGAGCACGACGCGCATGGATTTGATGCTGCGCGATCGCGTCGCGGTCATCACCGGCCCGGCGAAAGGAATGGGAGCCGCCATCACGCGCGCCTTTGCGAACGAAGGCTGCCGTCTGGCGCTGCTTGCGCGCGACCTCGGCGCCGTCGAGCCGCTCGCGGATGAGCTGTGCGGCATCGGCCATCCGTGTCTGCTCGCGCAGGTCGATGTGACCCGACCGGAGGATTGCGCCCGAGCCGCGGCGGCAGCGCTCGACGCCTACGGGCAGATCGACATCCTCGTCAATGTCGCGGGCGGCACCGGCACGATCGGCAAGAGCGGCGTCGAGACCGAGCCGGCCGAGTTCGACGCGACCGTCGCGCTCAACATGGGCGGCTGCTTCAATACGATCCGTGCGGTGCTGCCGGCAATGATGGAGCGGCGCCATGGCAAGATCATCAATGTCGGCGGCACGTTTGGGATGCGCGGACGCGCCGGCCGGCTCGCCTATTCGGCATCGAAATGGGGATTGCGTGGAATCACCAAGAGCTTCGCGCTTGAAGCCGGCCCCTACAACATCAACGTTAATTGCGTCGCGCCGGGCATGGTCGACGGGCCACGCTTTCGCGACAAGGTTTGCGCTGACATGGCCGCTCGCCTCGGCATTTCGATCGAGGAAGCCGCCAGCCGCCATGCCGAGGAATATGCATTGAAGCGCGTCACCACGGATCGCGACGTCGCCAACGCCTGTCTCTTCCTGGCAAGCGATGTCTCGCGTCAGATGACCGGTCTCGATCTCCCGGTTGACGGCGGCTGGGCGATGCTCTGATAGACGATGGGAGAACACCAATGACGATGACCGCAGACTTGGTGATCTCAGGCGGCACGGTTGTGACCGAGACCGCTGCTTTTCGGGCCAGCGTCGCTATCACTGCGGGCCGCATCATCGCGGTCGGGGAGGACGGCGCCATGCCGCCCGCGGCAGAGCATATCGAGGCGGCGGGGCTGCACATCCTGCCCGGTGCGATCGACGTCCACGTGCATATTCGCGAGCCGGGCTACACGCATAAGGAGGACTGGGCGACCGGCACCGCCGCCGCGGCCTGTGGCGGCGTCACGACGATCTTCGACATGCCGAACACCAAGCCGCCGACCGGAACACCCGAAGCTCTGGTGATGAAGCTGGCGGCCGCCAACGAGAAGGCTTTCGTCGATTTCGGCATCTACGGCTTGCTCGACGAGGACAATATTGACGGCCTCGATGCATTGATCGAGGGCGGCGTCGCCGCGTTCAAATGCTTTATGGGCAACACGTTCGGCAATCTGCCGGCTCCATCGGACGGCGCTATGCTCGAGGGCTTCGAGATTCTGGCACGACACGGCGTCCGCTGCACCGTCCATGCTGAGACCGCCTCGATTTTGGCCCGGCGCGAAGCGAAGATGCGCGCCGCCGGGCGCACCGACCCGCTGGCGCATCTCGCGGCACGGCCGCCAGTCGCGGCGATGGAGGCGGTTCAGCGCGCCGCGCTCTACGCCGAATGGACCGGAGCACGGCTGCACGTCGCGCATGTCAGCTCGGCCGACGAATTGCGGCCGTTACGCGAAGCCAAGGCGCGCGGCGTCGATGTCACCGCCGAGACCTGCCCGCATTATCTGATGCTCGATACCGAGGATTATGCGCGGTGCGGCAGCCTCATCCGGGTCAATCCGCCGGTGCGCGAGGCGCACCACAAGGCTTTGCTCTGGGCGGCTATCCGCGATCGCACGATCGACATGATCTCGACCGATCATGCGCCGCACACGCCCGATGAAAAATACCGCGACGACATCTGGACCGCCGATTGCGGTTTTCCGGGCGTCGAGAGCCAGATGCCACTGATGCTGACGGCGGTGGCGCGCGGTGAGATATTGATCACCGACTACGTGAGGCTGTCGAGCGCGGCGCCGGCCCGCGCCTTCGGGCTCTATCCGCGCAAAGGCGCGCTCCTGCCGGGCGCCGACGCCGATCTCGCCGTCGTGGACCTTGGCGCAAACTCGCGGATCGACCAGGCGATGCTGCACTCTCGGCGCGCACGCATCACGCCGTTCCACGGGCGCGCGCTGAAAGGCGTGCCTGTGCACACCCTGGTTCGCGGCCGGTTCGTCATGCGCGAACGCGAATTGGTTGCCGCGGCGCGCGGTTGGGGCCAGTCGGTGCGGCGGATCCAGGAGATGCCGGCGCCGGCGCCGCGCAATATCGCGCAGACGACCGCCGCGATACTGCGCCGACCCGATCACCCCGTGCCAGGCAAGCTCTCGCCGTCACGGTTCTAGTGGCGCAAGTCGATGGTCGCCTGGGTCATCCCTTTGCTCGCTGCGAGTGGGCCAGTCAGGTAATATCCTGGCCTTCGATTTGCACGCCGAGCCGGGTCTGCTGGCGTGTTCAACAGGGGCGGCGATGAACCAGGAACGGCGTAGCGACAAGATGCATCTCGGCGCATTCTTCCACCCGACCGGGAATCATGTCGCTGCATGGCTGCATCCCGAGGCGCAGATCGACGCCGGCACCAATTTCCGTCACTACGCCGAGATCACCCAGACCGCCGAGCGCGGCAAGTTCGACCTGATGTTCGTCGCCGATGCGGTCGCGACGCGCGACGGCAAGCTTTCGGCGCTGTCGCGCTGGCCGCAGTACATGGCGTATTTCGACCCGCTGACTCTGCTGCCGGCACTCGCCGCGGTGACCAGCCATATCGGGCTCTGCGCCACCGCGACGACGAGCTACAACGAGCCCTACCATATCGCCCGCAAATTCGCCTCGCTCGACCACATCAGCGGAGGTCGCGCAGGGTGGAACGTCGTGACCTCGTCGAACGTGTCGGAAGCCTGGAATTTCGGCCGCGAACAGCATTTCGAGCATGGCGAGCGCTACGACCGGGCGGTCGAGTTCGTCGAAATCGTCAAGGGGCTGTGGGACAGCTGGGACGATGACGCGTTTGTCCGCGACCGCGCGACCGCGATCTATTTCGACCCGGACAAACTGCATGTGCTGAACCACAAGGGGCCGCATTTCTCGGTGCAGGGGCCGCTCAACGTCGCGCGGCCGCCGCAGGGCCATCCGGTGTTGTTCCAGGCCGGCTCGTCCGACACCGGGCGCGAGGTCGCGGCGCACTTTGCGGAGGGCGTCTTCACCCCTCAGCACACCTTGGCCAACGCGCAAGGGTTCTACCGCGACCTCAAGGGCCGCATGGCGCGCTACGGCCGCCCGCCGGAGGCGTTGAAGATCATGCCGGGGCTCAACGCCATCGTCGGCCGCACCCGGAAGGACGCCGAGGAAACCCACCGCTTTCTGCAATCGAAAATCCACCCCGATGTCGGGCTTGAGGTATTGTCGAACCAGCTCGGCAATTTCGACCTGTCGGAATACGACCTCGACGGCCCGCTCCCCGACATCGACGAGAGCCATTGGGCGCTGGCGAGCCAGAGCTCGACACGCAACATCATCCGCTGGGCCAGGGAAGAGAAGCTGACGATCCGCCAGATCTACGAGCGCTTCGCCGGCGCGCGCGGGCAGCGCACCTTGATCGGCTCGCCAGTCGACATCGCCGACGACATGGAGCGATGGTTCCACGGCTACGGCGTCGACGGTTTCCTGTTCCACCCGTCGCATCTGCCCGGCGGGCTCAGCGATTTCGTTGATCTGGTGATCCCCGAACTGCAGAACCGCGGCCTCTTCCGCGCCGAGTACGAAGGCGAGACCCTGCGCGAAAACATGGGTCTGGAGCGGCCGAAGAGCCGCTACGCGAGCTGACCCAGTACGAACCTAGTGCGCTCGTACGGCGCCGCCGCGTGAGCCGCCTCTAAAACTCCAGCAAATTTTCGCGGAACTGGGCGCAGGAATAGGCCCTGCGGGCGAGGCCGCGCGCCTGCAATGCCGGCACCAGCCCGTCCTCGATCTCCGCGAGGGCGCGGCGGCTGACGTTGTTGAGGGAGAAGAGGTAGCCGTCGCCGCCCACCTCTTGCATGACCTCTCCCATCTTGGCAGCGACCGCGTCGGGGGTGCCGACCAGCTCGACCGAGAGGCTCGTCGCGTTGTAGTCGGCCATCGTCTCGCGCAGGGTGCGGGTGCCGGCGATGCGCTTGAACTGTTCGAGGTTGAGCTGGTGGCCGTTGGTCGTGATGTCGATGTCGCAGATCGGCTTGTCGAGGTCGAAGCCGGCGAAATCGACGCTGATCAATTTGCCGAAGAACGCGAGGCGCTGCCTGATCTGGGCCGCGGCCTGGGCGGCGCGGCGGCGCTTGTGCTGCTGCGCCAGTTCCTCGGTTTCGCCGAGGATCGGCGCGATCATGAACAACACCTTGCAGTCGTCCGGGTTGCGGCCATGCGCGGCCATGTGCCGGCGGACATCGTCGCGATAGGATTTCATCCCGCCGATGCCCTTGGCGTGGGCGACGATCGTGTCGGCGTGGCGCGCGGCGAACTGGCGGCCGCGCGGCGAGCCGCCGGCCTGGGCGATGACCGGCTGACCCTGAGGGCAGGGACCGGCGTTGAGCGGGCCGCGCGTCTTGTAGAATTGCCCGTCAAAATTGGCGTGATGCACTTTGGCGGGGTCGATGAAGATGCCGCGCTCCCTGTCGTCGACGATCGCTCCCGGCTCCCACGAACTCCACAGCGCGCGCACCGCCGCCATGTACTCGTCGGCCATGTCGTAGCGCGCGTCGTGCTCGGGAAGGCCCGGCAGTCCGTAATTCATCGCCGCGTAGTCCGAGCTGCCGGTGACCGCGTTCCAGCCGATCCGGCCCTGAGACACTTGGTCGAGGCTCGCAATCAGCCGGGCCAGCAGATAGGGGTGGTGCGAATACGTGCCGAAGGTCGGGACGACACCGATGCGCGAGGTGCGCTGGGTCATCAGCGCCGCTATGATCGCCGGGTCCTGGCGCGGCACCGCAATCGCGTTTTCCAGATAGATCGCGGGCGAGCCGCCATAGCTCTCGCCGATGTAGGACGAATCCTCGATCAGCACATAGTCGAAACAGGCGCGCTCAAGCGTCCGCGCGAGGTCGATGAAGAGCTCCGGCACCATCC
>DATJSH010000172.1:0-11334 GCA_035504235.1 Allostellaceae bacterium
TACCATTGCCGCCGGGGCCGATGAACTGCCGCTCCAGCCGCATCCGGATGTGGCGCTCCAGAAAAAGCTCGATCTGCTCGATCATGGGACGGACACGCCTGATGCGCCGCCGCCAGCCACAATCGACCAGGGCAGTTTTCCGCGTTCAGTGCGCATCCCCGGCACGAATACCTCGATCCGCGTTTACGGGTCGGGTACCGAGACGCTGCAATATTCGCGTTGAGCGCTGTCGCTGGCACTATCGATCCCGATCTGGCTTTCGACGAGTGCGCTGATGGGGGGCATCTGGCAGGCGGGTTGGGTCGCTTTTATGGCCAGCCTATGGACCGCCGTCACCTACTTCAAAGCCCCAATTTTTGCGGGAAGGCCGTTCGTAAAGCTCCTCATCTTGAACATCATCTGGACGGCCTGCTTGTGCCTGTTTGCGGCAACCGATCGGAGGCATGGGGTGCCGCCGCTCATCACTTACGAGATTGCTGTCCTTGAGCCGATCGTTTTGTGCATCGTGCTGGCGGGTGTCGCAACGGTCAGGCGACTGACCCGATCTAGAAGGGTCGTACAACACCTCGACTAGAAAGAGCGAAGCCCCGGCGGGGGGACACCGGGGCTTCTGGGATTGGCGGGTCCGGGGGGACGGACCGCATTTGGGCCAATCACTCCACTCGTACATGGTGTCGCGAGCCGTTCATTGCGATGAAATCTTTTTGCACCGGGCGACTCGATCCCTGAGTTCTCGGCGGTGCAATCACGGTTTCGAGTCGCTTCCAGTCGGTGGTGGTGGTTCGCCGCCCAGGATCGCCTCGATAAGCTGGTCCCGCGTATACGGCTTGGGTAAGAAGGCAGCCCCTTCGACGAATAACGCCCGCATGCCATCCGTGAGTCCGCCGCCGGTCGTGTAGAGGACGCGCAGTCCTGGACGAAGCTCTACCGCTCGGCGAGCTAACTCGAAACCATCAGCCCCATCCGTCCCGTCCGGCATGTTGATGTCCGTGAACAGCAGATCGACGTGCGCACCTTCATCGAGAAGTGCAAGGGCCTCTCTGGTGTTTGCGGCTGAAAGCGTCGTATAGCCGATTTCCTCGATGTTCGAGGCCGCTAAGGAACGGACGGTCGGCTCGTCCTCCACGACGAGAGCGACAGGTGTCGCGGGCTTCCTTCTTCGAGTCCGAGCCACGGCCACCCCATTGGCTAATGCACTGGCACTTCGCGCGCTCGCTGAGCCAATCGCTCGTATTGGGCAGTAAGTTCCAGCAACTTGTCTCGCATTTCGCTGCCGTCCGGCTCCAACTCCGCCAAGGTGCGGAGTTGCGCTGCCACATGCCGATAGTGCTCCGCCGAACGTGGCGCGTGCTGAGCATCCATGAACGAAAAACTGCCCACCTTCGGTTTTGTCCGCAAGCGAACAATTGTCGGAAGATGTGCGCTATAGGCGGAACCGAAAGGACATTGCGGTGTTTCTCCCGTCCTCCTGAAATGCATTAGGAGCCCCAGGGAGAAGCGCTGGCGACGATGGCCGCACCAGGAATCTCGCCGGTCGTCGATCAGGAGTTCGCGCTATCCCGATTGAAGCCTTTACGTCACCTCCGGCGTCTCAAACGTGGCGCTCTCACCGGGTCCGACAGCGCCCACGCATAAAGCGGAGTTTTCGCTTCAGTGGCCGGCGTGCCCGACAAGGTCCATCCGTGCAGCAGTGTTTTCGGCGCGGCCTCCGGCGCGCGTTCACCTTTGATGCGGGCTCGGGACCCGGTCGGATCGGATCGAGCTTCCCGGCTCGTCAATACGTCGTGGATCGAGACCAATCGGAGATTTTTCGGCACATCCCTTCCCTCCTGATGCGGCGCAAGTATTTACGGGGCAGCCTTCATCACTCGTCAGCCGCCTGCGTCACAGATGCCGTATATCGACTCAGGCTCGGAAAGAACGGCAACGGCTCCATTTTCTTACCCATATGCGCGCGAATGAACTCCGTCTGAGAGTGTGATTTGCTTGCGGCCCAGACGAATTTCCTCGCCCGTTGAAGGTGGTCGCTGTTGATGGCATCAACGATTTCGCGATCTTTTTTCTGGCAAAATTGGTCGAGATAGCGCTCGTCATTGACGGCAACGAACAGCTTTGTCGGGGACAGAGGCATCGTGATCGAGCCGTTCGGCTCTTTCATCATGTACATGCCGACTGGCCGGTCCGATGTCAGAAAGCGGCGCGGCGTCGTAGAGATTTCGATGACCCGCCACTTCATCTGCATCATGTGCAGCCCCACGATCTCGTTGTCGATCGACGACATGACGAGTTCCAGTGCGGCCTTGTCGGGTATCAGTGGGTCCTTCGTAGCGATCCATTCGTCGAAGGTTTCTGGATCACCGGGCTCTCTGATCTCCTCGTATCTCCGCTGCGACTGCTCTGCTGATCCCTCCCAGATCGCTTTCGCCGCCGTTCGTATTTCCGGCATGGTGTCTGGGTGCCGCGTATGGACGCCGATCAAGAATCTCACCCATGCGCTGAGCATATCCGACGACCATAGCGTTCGAGGATACCCGGCAAGAAGCATCCCGAGTGCCTGCGACGCGGTGCGATCGGCATAGTCCCAGAACTTCTGCTCCATGAATTGAGACAGGTTGGGCGGCAGGTCAGGGAAAGCATATAGATCACGCTCGAAACCCGTGGCGTCAGCACTGACCGGCTTCGGAATCAGTTTTCCGTGCTTGATCGTATATTCGACCAGTTTGTCGTCCGGCCCGTGCCACTGGCGCAAATAGAATGCCGGTATGAAGTGATGTTTGTGCGGTGTGCTCACGTTTACGCCCGTGGTGGAGGGGGTTTGCCGGTCGCGGCAATCTGCGCCCACTCGTCAATGATTTTTCGCGCCACCTGAACTGCGGGGTCGTTTGGATCGGCCTTCTCGAAATTCTGTAGGACGATCTCGTAAAGTTGATTTTTCTCGTCGAGGGTCAAAATGCCCTTCGCAGTCAAGGCCGTAATCAAGCCGTGCAATAAGGTGGATGTAGCTAGAGCGCGACCCCTGATTTCGTCGTCCTGATTGGCCATATAGCTCTCTCTCCATCCGTGCAAGCGCTACGGTTGCTCGCACAGGCTTTCGGTCTACATCAACCTGATGGAAACTATATCATCAGCGGACCTCGGTGAGTTCCTGGATCGGGTCGGTACCGGATGCGCGGGTCGCGTCTGGGGCATGCGAACGCACTTGGGACGATGGCTCGACTATTTGCTCCCGAATGCTGACGAACGATCCTGATCGGTCGGCGGGGTATTGCCGCGATCATGACCGGCGTTCCGCCGGCATCTTCGCTGCGGGCAGTTGCGGCCACATGCTGTTGCGATGCACCTGCGGTCGGCGCGCATACTGCGTCGATGACTTCGGCTGCGGAGCACCACCTGACGCAGAAGACCTCTCGGTGACATGATCCGGGTTGCCACCGGGACGTTCTCGGGGGAGCCTAGAGGGGAACCCAACGTCCCGGTGAGTAGTGCAAACGTCGCAGAAATGCTGGAGTCAGGAATTGCTCTGGCCGGACTTGATACGATCAGATCGCGAGGAATCGGTCCACGATCGACGGCCCGGATGATCGAAGTCGATCCACGGAAATGCCTTCCTAATCCGCTCCCCCTCCTCCCGGATCGCACGATCCTCCGGGGTCTCCGGTGGTCTCCATAGCCACAGTTCGAGGGTCCCCATCCGGAAGGACCACCAGTCTAAAATTTCTTGCCAGATTTGCGCGATCTGCCTACGCATAATGGCTAGGAAATCCGCCAAATTTAATCAGCTTGACGTTCAGCAAGTTGTGGCCGCCCGACGCGGCAATCTCCAGCGCGCGCTTGGCGCTTTCCTGGCCCTTGACGTCACGGAAATCGAGCGCCGCGGAGGGCGGCGGCGCCAGCTTGGCAACCGGCGGCGGCAAAAGCTGCGTGCCCTTAAAGTGATTGACGACGGCGAGAAGGTTCGGTGCGGCGACGATCTCAACCTCGCCCGCCCAGGCGGCCTCGCCGCCACAGGCCTCGGGGCAGATGATGCCGATCTGCCGTCCGGCGGCGGAAAACGCCGCAAGCAGCACCCCCGCGACCGGGGTCAGCGAGCCGTCGAGCGCCAGCTCGCCGACCGCGAGATAGCCGCCGATCTCCTCCAACGGCAGCACCTCCATTGCCGCCAGGAGGCCGAGTGCGATCGGCAGGTCGAAATGGCTGCCTTCCTTGACCACGTCGGCGGGGGCGAGGTTTACGGTGATGTGGCGCGGCGGCAGCGCCAAGCCGAGCGCCGCCAGCGCGCCACGCACCCTCTCGCGCGATTCGGCGACCGCCTTGTCCGGAAGCCCTACCACGGCGAAGGCCGGCAGCCCCGGCGTCAGCGTCACCTGGGCCTCGACGTCGACGACCTCGACCCCGTGAAACGCCACCGTGCGGACGCGCGCCGTCATGTCCGAATGAGCCTCCCTCTACCCTGAGTTTAGAGGCCAGCGCGGTGGGAAGCGAGTGTCCGCGGCCGGTTTCACGCCGCGCGATTCTGATTTAGTCTCCGCGCCCCGTAGCCGCGGGCGCGGCACGGCGACGGATGGGTGGCCGAGCGGTCGAAGGCGCACGCCTGGAAAGTGTGTATGCGGGAAACCGTATCGTGGGTTCGAATCCCACCCCATCCGCCATTTTTCTGCCGCGGCGAGAGTCGCGGCTCACGGACGGCCGCCGCCGGCCGATTCTGAGAGCGAGGCCAATCAGCCGCTCGCGGCCCGGTGAAAAATTGCACCGCATTGCGCCCGCTGACCGTTCGTGCTCAAAAAGCGCGTCGCAACTTGAGCGCGCCCAAAACGCGGCGCCCGACACGAAGGAAACGACATGCTGTACCGCCTGCACACCGCGTTCATCGTCACCGCCCTGCTGGCGTTGTCGGCGAGCGCCCACGCCGAAACAAGCCCGGCCGGAAAACCGGCGGAAACACCGCCCGCCGCCGCACAACCGCCGGCAGCCCCTGCCGCGACGGCTCATGTCGACGGCTTCCGCTCGGCGAAATGGGGAATGACCGAAGCGCAGGTCAAGGCGGCGATCCACAGCGATTTCAACATAGCGGAAGACAAGCTCAAGAGCAGCGACAACCTGGCCGAGAAAACCGAGGCGCTGACTGCCAGCGTCCCGGACCTGCTGGAAGGCGCCGGCACCGCGGATGTGTCCTATGTGTTCGGCTACACCTCGAAAAAGCTGATCCAGGTCAATATCGTGTGGAGCACGGCGTTGGATCCGCAGGCGACGCCGGAGAAGATTGTCGCGGCGGCCGATCAGCTGCGCGTACTGTTTCTAGGATCGGGCTACGATCCGAAGACCGTTACGGCCAACAACCGGATGCCAGACGGCTCGATCCTGGTATTCCAGGGTCAGGACGCGGACAGGCACACCACCGTGCTGCGTCTGACCACGGGTTCCGTCACGCCGACCGACAAGGACGGCAAGCCCGGCAAGCCGGTCCCCGTGGCGACGCTGACGCTGTCCTACGTCTACAACGCGGCCGAGCCTGACATCTTCCGGCTCAAAAAGGGTTCGTTCTAAACGGGCTCGCTCCACCACGCGCGCAGGGTTATTGGCCGCGCGGGTGTTTGATGAAGTCGAGCTCCGACTGCACGATGCCGACCGTCTGCTGCGGCGTCAGCCCTTCGAACTCGTGACCGCCGTCGAACACGGTCATCTTCACCGGGTCGTGGTCGCGCTTCAGCGCGGCGACGAGCTGCGTCGACTGCTCGAATTTGACCGATTTGTCGTCGCGTCCGTGGGCGATCATGACCGGCGGCATCGCCGGCTTGATGAGAAAGAACGGTGATGCCGCCTGCTCCGCATCGGTCGGCCGGGTCTTGCCGTCGCTGCCGAAGAGCAACTGGTCCGGCGGCCACATCGTCGGTGAGCTGAGGTCGGTCGGGCCGAAATTGTCGACGGCGCAGGCAATGCGTGACGAGACGCCGGGCAGCTCCCCGGCATCGTCCCCCGGTACGGTGTGCCCGACCGCCGCGAGGTAGAGCACGATCTGTCCGCCGGCAGAATCGCCGAGCGCGCAGATATGGTCCGGAGCGATCCCGAACTCCGCGGCATGCGACCGCAGCCAGCGCACCGCGAGCTGCGCATCGACTGCCTGCGCCGGCCAGTAATGATGCGGATCGCCGGTCGCCAAACGGTAGTCGATCGCCGCCGCGACGATGCCCTCATCCGCCGCCAGCTTGCACTGCCAGGCATATGCCCCTTTGTCGCCGACGGTCCAGTAGCCGCCATGGATCATCACGACCGCCGGTCGCCCCGGCGGCGCCCACGCCGGCGGGATGCAAAGATCAAGGTGCTGGGCCGGGTCGGAGCCGTAAGCGATATTCGATCTTACCTCGGGCTGTGGGCCCGGGTTTTGCGGAGCCGGGTTTTGCGCCTGGCCACTGACGGCTCCCAGAACGATGCAGACAAGCGCAGCGACAACGACCCTCAGCATCCCAGGACACCCTTCGCCGAAACTCCGATAGTAGACGGCGGAACTCTTACTTTTTTCCCACTTATTTTTTCCCCACCGGCACCGGGACGCCGGGGATTTTCACCCGCGTCATGCCGAGATGATTGCGGCTGGTGAAATAGAGCGTCTTCCAGTCGTCGCCGCCAAAGGCGATGTTGGTCGTCGCCGGCGCGCCGTGAACGATGCGGCCCAGTTTATTGCCGGTCTTGTCCATCACATGAATCCCGCCGGCGCCGCCGCAATAGACATTGCCCTCTTGATCGACCTTCATTCCGTCGGGTACGCCCGGTTCGGGTCCGCGCAAATCGGCAAATATGCGGTCGCTTGCCTTCGCCAGCATGCCGTTCGGCATCATGTCAAAGGCGCGGATGTGGCCGCGCCGCGTATCGTTGATGTAAAGGACCTGCTCGTCGGGCGAGAACGCCAGCCCATTCGGCAGTGTGAAATCATCGACGAGCAGCGACAAGCTGCCGAGATCCGGAGTCAGCCGGTAGACGCCAGAGAAGGCCAGATCCCACTGGTTCGGCGCGTTCGGGCTGGTCCACGGATCGGTGAAATAGATGCAGCCATCCGACTTCACCACGACATCGTTCGGCCGGTTCAATTGCCGGCCCTGGAAACTGTTGGCCAGCACGGTGAGGCTGCCGTCGAGCTCGAGGCGGGTGACGCGGCGACTGTCGTGCTCACAGGCTATGAGCCGGCCCTGAAGGTCGCGGGTCAGGCCATTGGCGCGATCGGTGCCGTCGAGGAACAGCGACACGGCCTTGCTGCCGGGGTCGTATTTCATGCGCTTGTCGTTGTGGATGTCGCTGAACAGCAGGTAACCGCCTTCCTTCCACCACAGCGGCCCCTCGGCCGGGCCTTGCACGCCGCCGAACCCCTCGGCGAGGTCGTGGATCGTCTCGGTTTTGTCGATGATCCGGTCGAGCGCCGGATCGAGGCGTTCGATGCGCTTGTCGGGCACTGCGGATCCCCTCATGTGGTTGCCGACTATCGGGCCATCGCGGCGTCCGCGGGTCAAGACGCAAGGTCCGGCACGGATACGAGTCGAGATGCGCCACCGTCGCCGGGTCGCAGCGCACGTCGTCGCCCGTGTAGCGGGTCGGCGTCGGGTTCGGCATCCCATTGAGGGCGTCGCAGCAGGCGACCCAACAGCGCTTCCGGCTGACATAATTCGAGGCAACTATGTCATTCAAGCCAAGCCGCCGCACGGCTAGCATGGCGACTGCTCGGCATTGCGGGATTGTCATTCCCCGGCCGAAAAGCTAATAAGAGTATATACTCTTATTCTTCAACGCGGCTTCGATGAACGCATCTGCCACCTCTGCGACACCACGGCTGATGATCGCCGCCGCCTGCGCGATCCTGCTCCTCACCATGGGCGCGCGGCAGACCATCGGCCTGTTTGTCGCGCCACTCAACGCCACGACCGGCCTCGGCATCGTCGCGATCAGCCTGGCGGTCGCGGTGGGGCAATTCATCTGGGGCCTGTCGCAGCCGATGTTCGGCGCGGTCGCCGACCGCTACGGGCCGGGCCGGGTGATCATGTTCGGCGGGCTGATGGCCGCCGCCGGCACCGCCGCGACCCCCTTCATCCACAGCGAGTGGCAGCTCGTCGCGACGCTGGGCGTGATCAGCGCGTTTGGCGCGGGGGCCGGCAGCCTCTCGATCCTGATCGGCTCGGTGATGCAGAGCCTGCCCGGCGAGCGCCGCTCGTTCGCCGCCGGAATCATCAATGCCGCCGGCTCGCTCGGCCAGTTCGTGTTTGCGCCGCTGGTGCAGGCGGCGATCTTCGGCATCGGCTGGGCCGGCGCAATGATCGGTGTCGGCGGCGCCATGCTGCTGACCCTGCCGCTCGCCTTCTTCATGCGCCGGCGCGGCGACGCATCGCCAAAAACCACGGCGCAGCGCAGCGCTGAGCACGTGCCGCTCGGCCGGCAACTGCGCGCGGCCGCCACCGAGCGCAGCTTTTGGTGGCTGCACCTCGGCTTTTTCACCTGCGGCTTTCATGTCGCGTTCCTGGTGACGCATCTGCCGGGCGAGGTGCAGCTCTGCGGGCTGTCGCCGGTGATCTCGGCCAATTCGATTGCGATTATCGGGCTCGCAAATGTCGCGGGCAGCCTTGGCTCCGGCTGGCTCGGCGGACGCTATAGGCTCAAGTTCGTGTTGTCGTGGGTCTATTTTCTGCGCGGCGTGGCGATCCTCTGCTTTATGGCGGCGCCGAAGACCGCGTCGACCTACTACATCTTCGCGGCCGCGCTCGGCGTCACCTGGCTGGCGACCCTGCCGCCGACCGCGGGGCTGGTGGGCAAGCTGTTCGGCACAAGGCATCTAGCGATGCTGATCGGCCTGGTGATGCTGTCGCACCAGATCGGTGCGTTTTATGGCGCGTGGCTCGGCGGGATCGCGGTTGCGCATTTGGGCAATTACGACGCGATGTTCTATGCCGACGCGGCGCTCGCGATGTTCGCGGCGCTGGTCAACCTGCCGATCCGCGAGGCGCCCATGGCCCGCGCCGCAGCCGCGGCGTAGTGTGCCGAATCTGAAATTCGCCGTATTTGGGGGCAGAGTTCAAAGCGAATTTCGGATTCGTAAGCACATTAGGTAATTATATGAAACTAGCGTGGTTTTCGGATTTGAAGGTCGCGAGCGCAGCCGCCGCAAAGATCTTGCGAACTTTAAATCGACCACGCTAGACGGCCCGGCGGCGAGCCGCCATCATCCTCCCGCAGGAGCGCGGGAGAGAACGATGGCGGTGGGGCAAGACGGCATCGAAGCCGATTTCATCATCATCGGCGCCGGCTCAGCCGGCTGCACGATTGCCGCGAGGCTTTCGGAAGACCCGACGACCCGCGTGCTGCTGCTCGAAGCGGGCGGCGAGGACACCAATCGCTGGATTCACATCCCCTTGGGCTTCGGCAAGACATTTGCCGACCCGTCGGTCAATTGGTGCTACGAGACCGAGGCTGACGCCAGCGGCCGCAAGGTGTTCTGGCCGCGCGGCAAAGTGCTCGGCGGCTCCAGCTCGATCAACGGCATGGTCTATATCCGCGGCCAGCACGAGGATTTCGACCATTGGCGCCAGCTCGGCAACACCGGCTGGTCATTTGACGATGTGCTGCCCTATTTCAAGCGCGCCGAACACCAGGTACGTGGGCGTGACGAGTTCCACGGCGCGGGCGGGCCGCTTTGCGTCAGTGATGTCGAAAAGCACCCGATCGCCGAAGCCTTTATCGAGAGTGCGATGGCGATGGGCTTCCCGCGCAACGACGATTTCAACGGCGCGGCGCAGGACGGCGTCGGCTATCACCAGACGACGACGCGCAACGGCAAACGCTGCTCGACAGCGGTCGGCTACCTGAACCCGGCGCGGCGACGCGGTAATCTGGTGGTCGAGACCAACGCGCTCTCCGAGAAGATCGTCGTCGAGGGGAAGCGGGCGGTCGCGGTGCAGTTCCGCCAGGGTGGCGAGCTCAAGACCGCGCGCGCAAGGCGCGAGATCATCCTTTGCGGCGGCGCGATCAACTCGCCGCAACTGCTGATGCTGTCGGGGATCGGCCCGGCGGCGCATCTCGGCCAGTTCGGCATCGCCGTGGTGCACAATTTACCTGGCGTCGGGCAGAATCTGCAGGACCACTACTCGGCGCCGATCAAGTTGAAGGCAAAGCTGCCGATCACCGTCAACGACGTGATGCTGAGCAATTTCCGGAAGCTCAAGGTCGGCATCCAATATTACACGATGCGCAGCGGGCCGCTGGCGATGATCTCCTCGCCGGCCGCGCTCTTCGCCAAGACGCGGCCCGAGCTTGCCACCCCCGACGTCAAATGCTCGATCTCGCCGTTCAGCGCCGACCGCCCTCAGGACGGGCTGCACAAATTTTCCGGCTTTACCATGATCGCCTATCAGCTGCGCCCGGAAAGCCGCGGCGAGATCAGGCTGAAGAGCGCCAACCCGGCCGACCCGCCGGCAATGATCCCCAACTACCTGACCGATCCCGTGGATCAGCAGACCATCGTCGACGGCCTGAAACTGTGCCGGCGCGTCCTCGCCCACCCGTCACTGCAGCAATACATCGCCGAGGAGTTCCAACCCGGCCCCGGCGTCGCGAGCGACATCCAGCTGCTCGACTATGCCCGCCAGCGCGGCGGCACGGTCTATCACCCGACCAGCACCTGCACGATGGGCACCGGCCCGATGGCGGTGGTCGATCCCGAATTGAAGGTGCACGGCATCGACGGGCTGCGCGTCGCTGATGCCTCGGTGATGCCGACCGTGATCTCCGGCAACACCAACGCCGCGACGATCATGATCGGCGAAAAGCTCGCCGACATGGTGCGCGACAGGATGCGGATGGCGGCGTAGACCGGCGCGCTTTCCTCCCGCTTTAATGACTGTCCCGCCAGCGGCAGCTCCGCGCCCATTACTTGGAGCGGGCGGTCGCGATAGGGTCGCGACCGCCGCCCCCTGATCAGCCGATCGCGCCGGTCAGGACGGGACCGAACGGAACGTAGCGCTCGCCGTCGAAGCGCCTCAACTGAGCTTGCTTGATCGGCGCGAAATTCGTGGCGCTGGTGTTGATCAGAATGCCGGGCAGCAACATCGGCAGTCCGAGATCATGCAGGCTCGCCGCCTGCTTCATCACGTTCTCGCGGGTCAAGTCGTCACCGCACTGCTTCAGCATCTGTACGGTCGTCGCGGCAATCGAGTGACCGTAGACGTTCTGTTGATCGCTCTTGTCGCCGCTCGGGTAGTATTTGTCCATAAACGCGACCCACTCCTTGTAGCCCGCATCGTTTTGCCATTGCGGATCGGTGGGGTCTTTGAAGGAATTGTCGCTGATGATCCCCTTCGCGTT
>DATJSH010000173.1:0-12199 GCA_035504235.1 Allostellaceae bacterium
CGTGCAGAACTGGTACCCCGGCGACGCCGAAGGACGCGGCGGCATCTACAATTTCGTCACCAAGCGCGGCGCCTGCCGCGGCGCGCGCGCCAAGATCTCGTGGACGCAGGTCGAGACCGGCTCGGCGATCACCTGGAAATATCCGAGCTGCGTGCTCGAAGGCGACGATTCGGTCGGCGAATTCTATTCGGTGGCGATCACCAACAACCGCCAGCAGGCCGATACCGGAACCAAGATGATCCATATCGGCAAGAACTCGTCGTCGACGATCATCTCGAAGGGCATCTCGGCCGGGCGCGGGCAAAACACCTATCGCGGCCTCGTGCGCGTGCAGCCGCGCGCCGAGAACGCCCGCAACTACACGCAATGCGACTCTCTGCTGATCGGCGACCGCTGCGGCGCGCACACCGTGCCCTATATCGAGGTGCGCAACCCCTCGGCCAAGGTCGAGCACGAAGCGACGACCTCGAAGATCAGCGAAGATCAGCTGTTCTACTGCCGCCAGCGCGGCCTCAGCCAGGAAGACGCGCTGTCGCTAATCGTCAACGGCTTCTGCCGCGAGGTCTTGAAGGAGCTGCCGATGGAGTTCGCGGTCGAGGCGCAGAAGCTCCTCGCCGTCAGCCTCGAAGGCAGCGTGGGTTAGTCATGCTCGAAATCAAAAGCCTGCACGCGCGCTTGAAGGACGGGCGCGAAATCCTCAAGGGCATCGACCTCGCGGTCGCGGCCGGCGAGGTGCATGCGATCATGGGGCCGAACGGCTCGGGCAAGTCGACGCTCGCCGCGGTGCTGGCCGGGCGCGACGGCTACGAGATCACCCAGGGCAGCGCGACCTATCAGGGCCGCGACCTGTTCGACATGCCGGCCGACGAGCGGGCGCGCGAGGGCGTGTTCCTCGCGTTCCAATACCCGGTCGAAATCCCCGGCGTGAACAACATGTATTTCCTGCGCGCCGCCTTGAACGCCGCGCGCCGGCACCGTGGCGAGAGCGAACTCGACGCCGGCCAGTTCCTGCGCACGGTCAGGGCCAAGCTGAAGCTGCTCGACATCGGCGAAGATTTGATGCAGCGCGCGGTCAATGTCGGCTTCTCGGGCGGCGAGAAGAAGCGCAACGAAATCTTCCAAATGGCGATGCTGGAGCCCAGGCTCGCGATCCTCGACGAGACCGATAGCGGCCTTGACATCGACGCGCTGAAGATTGTCGCGCGCGGGGTCAACGGGCTGCGCGCGCCTGACCGCGCGATCGTCATGATCACCCACTACCAACGCCTCCTCGATCACGTCGAGCCCGACCGCGTGCACGTGCTGCAAGGCGGCCGCATTGTCGAATCGGGCGATAAAGGCCTCGCGGCCGAGCTCGAGCGCCGCGGCTACGGCGCGGTCGGCGACGCCGCGTGAATCCATCATGACCACCCTCGTCGATTTCCCCGTGAAGCCCGAGGCGCAGCCCTATCTCGATGTGTTCGCCGAGACCGCCAGCGAGCCCGAGTGGCTGCGCCGCGCGCGGCGCGTGAGCCTCAACCGCTTCGCCGAGATCGGCTTCCCGACACGGCGCAGCGAGAGCTGGCGCTACCTCGACCTGCGCCCGCTCGAACAGCACCCGATGCTGCCGTCGGTCATGGGCCAGCCGATGGGCATACCGAACGGTCTGGCGCTCGATCGCGTTGCGGCCCGCATCGTCCTGGTCGATGGCTGTTTTTCCGCTGATTTATCAGCGATGGACGAGCTACCCGCAGGCGTCTGGTTTGGCTCGACGCAGCAGGCGATCGCCGAGCGGCCGGAACTGGTGCGCCGGGCGCTTGGCGACATTGCCGAGCCTTTCGCGGCGCTCAACGCGGCATTTTTTGCCGACGGGTTCGTGCTTGATATCGCGCTCGGCGTAGCGCTCGATCTGCCGATCGAGATCGTGCATCTGGCGTCGGGGGCGGGCGACGCATCGCTGCATACGCGCAGCTTCGCCAATTTAGGCGCCGGCAGCCGTGCGACGGTTGTCGAGGCCTATGCCGGCGACGGCAAATACTGGCGTAACGATGTCGCCGCATGGCGCCTTGGCGAGGGCGCGGCGCTGACCCGCGTCGCGCTGGTCGAGGAAGGTGGAGACGCGGTGCATCTCGGCGAGACGGCGGTACAGCTCGCGGCGAAGGCCAGGCTCGACGGATTCGTCTGCGTGCTCGGCGGCGGAACGGTGCGGCGGGAAATCTCCGTCGCGATGACCGGCGACCATGCTTTTTGTCGCATCGACGGCGTCTATCTGATCTCGGGCAGCGAGGAAGCGAATATCGTCACCGCGATCGACCATCAGGCGATCGGCGGCGCGACCAGCGAGCTGGTCAAGGGGGTCGCCGCCGGCCGCGCGCACGGCGCGTTCCAGGGCAAGATCGTCGTTCGCGAAGGCGCGCAGCAGACCGACGCGCGGCAAGTGAGCCGCAATCTGATCCTCGGCCGGCGCGCATCGATCGATACCAAGCCCGAATTGGAAATCCTCGCCGATGACGTCAAATGCGCGCATGGGGCCAGCGTCGGCGAATTGGACGAAGCGGCTTTGTTCTATCTGCGCGCGCGCGGCATCCCGACCGAGGAGGCGCGCCGGCTGCTCGTCGAAGGCTTTCTCGTCGAGCCGATCGAGGGCATCGCCGACCCGGCGATCCGTGAGCATTTGTTGCGCCGGCTGAGCCAGCGGCTCGCCCGGCTGGAGGAATGGTCATGAACGATCTCGCCGCCGCGAAGCCGCGCGCGGGCGTCGACCCCCACGTGCTGCGCCGCGAGTTCCCGATCTACCGCAACAATCCGGGGCTGGTGTTCCTCGATTCCGGCGCCAGCGCGCAGAAACCGGCGATGGTGATCGATGGCGTCGCCGAGTTCTATCGCCGCGACTACGCCAATGTGCATCGCGGGGTCTACCAGCTATCGCAGCGGTCAACCGACGCATTCGAGGCCGCCCGCGAGACGGCTCGCGCCTTTCTCAATGCCGGGGACGCGAACGAGATCGTTTTCGTCCGCAACACTACCGAGGCGATCAACCTCGTCGCGCAGAGCTGGGGCCCGGCTTTTATGGAGGCGGGCGACGAGATCATCGTCAGCGATATCGAGCATCACTCGAATTTTGTGCCGTGGCAGATGCTGGCAGAGCGCATGGGCGCCCATCTCATTGTCGCGCCCACCCGCGCCGATGGCGGCTTTGACCTCGGCTCGTTCGAGGCGCTGCTCAGCCCACGCACGAAGATGGTCGCGGTGGTGCATGTCGGCAATGTCGCCGGCGCGATCCTGCCGGTCGAGCGCATCGTCGAGCTGGCGCACGCCCAGGGCGCGAAAGTGCTGATCGACGGTGCGCAGGCGATCCCGCGCATGCCGGTCGATGTGCGCGCGATCGGCTGCGATTTCTATGCCTTCTCGGGCCACAAGGCCTATGGCCCCTCGGGTATCGGCGTGCTGTGGGGCCGCTACGACCTCTTGGCGGCGATGCCGCCGTGGCAGACCGGCGGCGGAATGATCACCCAGGTGACCGCCGCGCACACCGAGTTTCAGGAACCGCCGCACCGCTTCGAGGCCGGCACCCCCGATATCGCCGGCGCGCACGGCCTCAAGCTGGCGCTCGACTTTATCGAAGGCCTGGGGCGCGAGGCGATCCGCGAACACGAGGAGGAACTGACCGGCTATGCGCTCGACCGCCTGTCGCGCATTCCCGGCCTCAGCCTCGTCCCCGGCGGGCAGCGGCGGCTGTCGGTGGTGTCGTTCAATCTCGACGGCGTCCATCCGCACGATGTCGGCACGGTGCTCGACCAGCATGGCGTCGCCGTCCGCGTCGGACACCACTGCGCGCAGCCGCTGATGGACAAGCTCGGCATCGCCGGAACGGTGCGCGCCTCGCTCGGCGTTTACAACGACAGGAACGATATCGACCGGCTCGCCGCCGCGGTCGAGGCGTGCCGGGAGATGTTTTCGCGATGATGGATCTGCGCGAGCTTTATCAGGACATCATCCTCGATCACGGTCGCCATCCGCGCAATTTCCGGCCGATCGAGCACCCGACCCACACGGCCAAGGGCCACAACCCGCTGTGCGGCGACCGCGTGACCGTCTATCTGACGCTCGACGCCGACCGCATCGCCGACGTCAGCTTCGAGGGCCGCGGCTGTGCGATCTCGACCGCGTCGTCGTCGCTGATGACCGAGATCATCAAGGGCAAGACCTTGGCCGAGGCCAGGGAGCTGTTCGCGCAGTTTCACGCCAAGGTCACCGGCGGCGAGGTGCATAAATTGTCCGAGGCCCTGGAGGAGGATGCCGAGCGGCTCGAACCGCTGACCGGGGTCAAGGCCTATCCTGCGCGCGTCAAATGCGCCACCCTGCCGTGGCATGCCTTCGAGGCGGCGCTGAAAGGCGGCGCCAGTGAGCCGGTCAAGACGGAGTAGCGATGGTGGCGACTGAACACGAGCACGACTATTTCGCCTTCGACGCCGGTCCGACCCCACCGCCGGAAAAACCCGCCGACGAGGTCACGCGCCCGGACGGCGAGGATGATCTCTCGCTGTTCGATCCGGTGTTGGATGCGCTCAAAACCGTGCGCGATCCGGAAATCCCGGTCGACCTGGTCAATCTCGGCCTCATCTACGAGCTGATCGTAAAAAAGGGCGGCATCGTTTTTGTCGAGATGACGCTGACGACGCCATCGTGCCCGGTCGCCGCGAGCATGCCGGAAGAAGTCAAAAAGGCCATCGAAGGGGTGCCGGGGATCGAGGATGTGCGGGTCAAGCTGGTGTGGGAGCCAACCTGGACAATGGACCGGATGAGCGAGGAAGCCCGGCTCGAACTCGGGCTGATGTAGCACCTATTGCCCGGCGGTGACCGCGAGACCTCGGCGGTTCATCTCCAGCCTCGCCTGGGCGACTCGGTTGATCTCGGCGCGCGCGTCGGGATTTTCCGCCATGAACTTCTCGAACTCCGCCTTGCGCAGCACCAGCAGCCGGCAAAAGGTCAGCGAGACGACATCAGCCCGGCGCGGCTGGTTCGTCAGCAGCGCCATCTCGCCAAAAAACGAGCCGCTGCCAAGCTGAATGCGCTGGCCACCGCCGAGCCGCACCTCGACCGCGCCGGAGGCTATGAAATAGACCGCATCGGGACGATCGCCCTGGCGCAGGATGCGCTCGTCGGGCATGGCGAATTGCGGCCGCAACAGCCGCTGCACGCGGGCGAGCTGGTTTTGGTCAAGCCCGGACAAGAGATCGAGACGGCCGATCAGCCGGGCCGTGTCGAGGCCGAGATCAAAGCGGGGGCGGCGGGCCGCGAGCCGCGCCTCATCGACACTGCGGCGAAGGTCGTCGTAGATTTCGCGCGGGATCAGCCCTTCCTCGAACAGCGCCTGATAGCGGCCGATCTCACGCCGCGAGGCCGACTGGCGCAGGAAAGCAGTTTCGAGCGCCGCCGCGTGATCGGGGTAATGGTTGCGCAGCGCTTCGAGGGCTGTCGCGGTCGCATCGAGCCGGGCGGTAAGAATGTCACGTGCCAAACCGGCGACGCGCGCGCCGAAGATCGGGTGAAGCCGCCGCCCGGTGAAACCCATCAGCTCGGTGATCAACAGCCGTGTGAACAGCAATGCTTCGAAGCGTTCGCCGAGCCGCTCGGCGAGCAGGCGCGCGACCCCGAAATGCTTGTAAAGGAGATAGGCCGCCCGGAAGCCAAAGCGGAAGCTGAGCGACGAGCGGGCGGCGCGCCGATAGCCGAGCCTGCCCCCCGCCCGAGCGCCCTCGATCAGGGCATCGGCATTGCGCAGCAAAACCTGCACCGTCGCGGCCGCCGCCGTGCGCTGCGACCACGCTTCGAGCACCAGCGCGCGCTCTTGGTTGGCAAGCGCGAGGAGCGCAATGGCAAGGCGCGCCCGGCCGGTGAGGCCGGCCTCGGCGTCGTCGCGTGCACCTGCCGCGCGGATCCATTGCTGATATGGCCCGACCGTTTCGCGCACGGCGTCGTCGCTCAGCGAATATTCCTTTGCCGTGTCGCGCACCGCCTCGCAGACTTCCTCATACGCGAGCGCCAGTACCTGGTCGCGCAGCATACGGTCACGGGTCGACAGCCGGTCGAGGCCGAGCAATCGGATCACCGGGCGCAAGGTGGTGCCGCTGACCAGCAGCGTGAACAGCACGAGGCCCGTCGCGAGCACCGCGACGAAGTGATGGGTGGCCGGGTCGAGCGCGCGGTTCTCGCTGACCGCGAGCGCCAAGGCCAAGGTCAAGGCGCCGCGCAGCCCGCCCCAGGCGATCGCCAGCTTGTACGGCGTGCCGATTGGTTGGGTCAGGTTGAAATAGCTGAGCGGCGGAAGCAGCAGGAACAGCACAAACAGCCGCGCCACAAAGGCTGCCGCGATCAGCACCCCCATCAGCAGCAGATCGTGCCGGTCCATGCTGACGAGCAGGCGCGGCACAAGGATCGAGGCCAGGACGAACACCAACGAGCGGGCCCAAAACGCGATCTGCTCCCAAAGATCGCCGAGAAAGGCCCAATTGTAGGGCGAGATGCGCGCCCGCCCGAGCGCACTGACGGTCAGTCCGGCAGCCAATACGGTTACAACGCCCGAAACGTGGAACAGCCGCTCACCGGCGATAAAAGCGAGATAGGCGAGCGCCACCGTAAGGCTCGCTTCGGCAAGCCGGTCACCCCCAAGCCAGGAGATCGCGAAAAGCAGCAGCCGCCCTGCGACGACGCCCAGCGCCGCGCCGCCGAGAAAGGCGACCGTAAACTCGCGCGCGCCGTCCGCGACATTCGGCTCGCGACCAGAGACGATCATCGCCAGCAGCACGACAAAGAGCGCGATCGCCGCGGCGTCGTTGAGCAGCGCTTCCCCTTCGACCAGCCGGGTCAAGCGCGCCGGGGCGCCGACATCGCGAAAGATGGCGATGACCGCGGCAGGATCGGTTGTCGCCACCACCGAACCCAACAGCAGGCAGACGACGAGCGGCACGCCGCCGAGGGGCCAAAGCGCGAACCCGATCGCTGCCGTTGTCACCAGCGTCGCGACGATCGCCAGGAGCAGGATCGGCGCCCAATCTTCGAGGATGCGGCGAACATCGCTAGTAACGCCCGCTTCGAACACCAGAAGCGGCAGAAAGACGTAGATGATCGTCTCGGAGGTGACCGGCAGCTCCTGAAAGAGCCGCCCGGCGACGTTGAAATGCCCGGCCAGCGCACTATGCGCCGCAGCGCTCGACACCGCGCCGATGGCGATGCCGAACCCCGCCAGCAGCACGGTCGACGGCAGACGCAGGCGCGCCGCCAGCGGCTGGATGCCGCCGACGACTACCAGCAGCAACGCGATCGCGACCAGTACCAAGGCAACGTCAAACATGGCGGATTATGGCGACGCCGCTCTGCCGCCTCCTATCGAAATCGGACGGGCGATCGTCGATTTCGTCAGCCGGTGAGCGCCTGGTCGAGGTCGTCGATCAGGTCTTGCGGGTCCTCGATACCGACCGAGAGACGCAACAGATCGGTGGGTACCGGTGTCCCCGGCCCCTCGATCGACGCGCGGTGCTCCATGAGGCTTTCGACCCCACCCAATGAGGTCGCGCGCTTCCAGATTTCGACCCGCGCCGCGGTGGCGATCGCGGCCTCCTCACCTCCCCCTGGGCCGCCTTTCACCCGGATCGACAGCATCCCGCCGAACCCGCCCGTCATCTGCCGCGCGGCGACAGCATGGCCGGGATGACCCGGCAGGCCGGGATAAAGCACTTGCTCGACACGCGGATGGCGGGCGAGCGCCTCGGCGACGCGCTGCGCCGAGGCGCAGGCGCGTTCGACGCGCAGAAACAGCGTGCGCATGCCGCGCAGCAGCAGGTACGCCTCGAGGCTGCCGAGGATCGCGCCGCCGCTGCTGCGCCCGGCGACGAGCTTCTGCCAGAACTCGTCGTCGCGCGCGGCCGTCAGCGTCCCGGCGATCACGTCGCTGTGGCCGTTGAGGTATTTCGTCGCCGAGTGCATGACGATATCGGCGCCCAATTCGATTGGCCGGGTCAGCACCGGGCTCGCCGTGGTGCTGTCAACCGCGAGCAGCGCGCCAGCCTTATGCGCGATCTCGGCGGCGCCGGCGATGTCGGTGATCGACCATAGCGGGTTGGCCGGGGTCTCGAGCCACACCAACTTGGTGTGGCCCGGCCGCACCGCATCGCGCAGCGCGTCGAGCGAGCTGGCATCGACAAAATCGGCGGCGATGTGGCCATCGGCCGCATAGCCCGCGATCCAGCGCCGCAGGCTGTGGTACATGATTTGGGGCGCGACGACATGCGCGCCCATCGGCAGCGCGCGGAACAGGGTCGTTGCCGCCGCCATCCCCGACGCCAGCACGAGGGAGGCCGCGCCGCCTTCGAGCGCGGTCAACAGTGCCTCGGGCTGGTCGTAGCCGGGGTTGTCGGCGCGGGCATAGTTGCGGCCGCGGCGGTACTGGTTGTCGGGGTCGCGGATATAAGTTGTCGCCGGCTGAATCGGCATCACCACCGCGCCGGTTTGCGCGTCGGTCCAACCGAGCCCCTGCGCGGCGAGGGTCGCCGGGTTCGGCGGCTGGCGGTTCGATTTCATGCTCGGTTTCCTGGGTCTCGTGGCATCGCGGCGATTGACCTTCCGGCAACGCTAGCATAGGCAGCGTCATGCTGCTCCGCCGTCACCTTATCGTCCTCGCCCTGCTGCTCGTCGCGCTGCCGGTCGTCGCGCCGCCAGCCGGGGCGCTCGAAACATTCGACACCTCCGAGCTCACGATCATGACGGCCGGCGGGCCGCACAAATTCGCGATCGAGCTGGCGCTCACCGACGCGCAGATGGAGCAAGGGCTGATGTTCCGGCCGAGCATGCCCGCCGATCACGGCATGCTGTTCGACTTCAAGGCGCCGACCAAGGTCATGATGTGGATGAAGAATACGATCATCCCGCTCGACATGCTGTTTCTCGACGAGCGTGGCCGGGTCATCGACATCCACGAGAATGCGGTGCCCTATTCCACCGACGTTATCGCCGCCAAGGCACCGGCGCGCTATGTGATCGAGCTGAGCGGCGGCACGGTGGCCCGGCTCGGGATAAAAGTCGGCGACCGCGTAACCTCGCCCTATTTTACGACGCCTCCCTAGTGGCCCCAGGTCGCGAACATCGCCACGACCGTTAGCGTCATCGCCGCGGTCGAGAGCCACCCCAACACCCAAAGCGGGCGGGGCAAGGTGAACTCGCCCATGACTTTCGGCTGCATCGTCATCACCATCATCACGATCATCAGCGGCACCGCGACGACCCCGTTGATCACCGCCGTCCAGAACAGGGCCTTGATCGGATCGATGGTGAAAAAATTGAAGGCGACGCCGAGCAGCGTGCCGACCGCGATCGTCGCATAGAAGGCCTTGGCCTGGAGCGGCCGCGCGGTGAGGCTGGCCGGCCAGTGCAGCATTTCGGCCAGCGCATAGGCCGCTGAGCCCGCGAGCACCGGGATCGCCAGCATCCCTGTGCCGATGATGCCGCAGGCGAAAACCAAGAACGCGAACTCACCAGCGATCGGGCGCAGCGCCTGCGCCGCCTGCTCCGAGGTTTGGATGTTCGTGATGTTATGGGCCGCGAGCGTCGCCGCGGTTGTGACGATAATGCACCAGCTGATGAGATTGGAGAGGCCCATTCCGAACCAGGTATCAAGGCGGATGCGATGGATTTCGCCGGGCGCCTGCTCGGGTGCCTTGGTAAGCGGCTGGGCCTTGGGATCGGTTCGCTCGTCCTCGGCCTCCTCCGATGCCTGCCAGAAAAACAGGTAGGGGCTGATCGTCGTGCCGAGCACCGCGACGACGCTGGTGAGAAAATCGGTCGTCCATTGGATGTGCGGGACAAAGGTCGCGAAAGCAACCTCGCTCCAATGCACATCGACGATCAGGACCGTCGCGACATAAGCAAAGAGCGCCAGCGTCAACCATTTGAGGATCGAGGCGTAGCGCCGGTACTGCACGAATATTTCCAGCCCGGCACAAAGCACCGCCAGCAGCACCACGTAAAGCTGGGCCGAGCCGCCGCTCACCAGCTTCACCGCCGCGCCCATCGCACCGAGATCGGCGCCGAGATTGATGACGTTGGCGACGATCAGCAACAGCACGATAAAGCGCAGCAGCCAGGGCGAATAATGGTCATCGACATTGGCGGCGATGCCCTGGCCGGTAACCCGGCCGATACGCCCGCTCACCTCCTGGATCGCCGCCATCAGTGGGAAGCTGAACAGCATCAGCCACGTCATGCCGTAGCCGAACTGCGCCCCGACCTGCGAATAGGTGGCGATGCCGGACGGATCGTCGTCCGCAGCGCCGGTGATCAGCCCGGGGCCAAGAAACGCAAGGAACCCGCGGCGCTCCCTGGTTGCCATAACATCGCGGGCATGGCGATGCGGCAGCCAGACCGGGCGGTGCCAGCGGCGCTGCCGGGTTAGCGACGGCGGGATCGCGTCGAGCGGCATGATGTCACAAGAAGTCGCGCAGCAGCTCGAGGAAACCGTCGAGCCGGTCGTGGTGCACCCAGTGACCGGCGCCCTCGAACGAGACCACCTTCGCGTTCTTGAAATGGCGGATGCGGCCGTCCTGCTCCGGATTGGAGGCCCAGCTCTCCTTGCCGTAGACCAGCAGCGTCGGACAGGCGATGCGCGACCACAAATCCTCGGTTTCCGCCTGGGTCAGGCCGTAAGGCCGGTCGGCGCGCACGTAATTGTCGAATTTCCAACTGTAGGTCCCGTCCTCGTTCTGGTTGACCCCATGCTGGGTCAAATGACGCGCCTGTTCTGGCGACAGGAAACGATTGGCTTCCTGCATTCGTTTCAATGCCTCGTCAATCGAGGCGTAGCGGCGCGGCAGGCGGCCCGATAAAGCGCGCTGCTCTTCAACCCAGCGCCGCATGCGCTCGGCAATCGGCTGCTTGGCGCGCTCGACCATCGCCCGCGGCGCGATGCCGAGCCCCTCGATGGCGACAAGCTTTTTGACATTCTCGGGATAGATGCCGGTGTAGCGCAGCGTGATCATGCTGCCGAGCGAGTGCGCGACGATCGTCACCGGCGCCAGTTCCTGCTGATGGATCAGCTGGGCAAGGTCATAAATGTAGGCGGCCATCGAATAGCTGCCGTCGGGCGACCATTGGCTGTCGCCGTGCCCTCGCAAATCGGGGGCGAGGATGTGCCAGTCATGGCGCAGCGCCTGAGCCACCCAGTCCCAATTGCGGCAATGGTCGCGCCCGCCATGGACGAGGAGCAGCGGCGGCGCATCGGGATTGCCCCAATCGACGTAGTGCAGCCGCAGGCGCTGCGAGAAATAGATTCGCGATGTCGGCCCGTAAGCGGCCTGACCGTCGCTGTCTTGCTCGGTTCCGGTGTTCGGCGTCGCCATCGGTCATTCCTGGTCTGAAACGACAAGACCCCCGCACGCATCATAGCGTCGCGGGGGTCCGTTTTGCGAAGCTGTCCTTCGCAGCCCGGCATCAAAGCCGGGCTATATCCTGGTCTTGGCGCTCCGTTGCCGATGCCAAGGGGTCGGCAACTGGCGCGCGCCCGGCGGAGTCATGTCGAGCATCAACACCCTCCCTCTGACTGGTTTCCGGGTCCGCCACCGCGCCCCTCCCTGGGATGACCCTTGGGCTGGCGCATTGACGACAATCTGCATCTGGGACTTTGATCGCCCGTCGTCAAGTCGAAATCGCAACGCATTTGCAGCGGAAGGAAAAACCGTGACGGGCCGCCGGGTTAGCTTCTTCATTTTGCTGGCCGGCGCGCTGGTCGCCGCGCCTGCGACCGCGCAGGAACTGGTGCATTTCCCCTCGCTCGACGACTACCGCACAAGGCTCGATGGCTATCTCTATCGCCCGCAGGGTGCCGGCCCGCACCCGGCGGTCATCGGCCTGCACGGCTGCTCCGGGATGATGACGACGGACGGCGGCATCTTGCCGATCGAGTTCGCCTGGGCCTATCGCCTCAATGCCGAAGGCTACGCCGTGCTGCTGGTCGACAGCTTCGGGCCGCGCCGGCAGGGCGAGATGTGCTCGATCGCCGGTTTCAACCTCGTCGTCTATCGAAACCGGCCCAAGGATGCCTATGGCGCGCTCGCCTGGCTGCAGGCGCAGCCCGATATCCGGCCCGACCGGATCGCCGCGCTCGGCTGGTCGCAGGGTGGCGGGACGGTGCTGATGTCGGTCGGCGAGCCAAGCCTTGGCCGCCCCGCCG